>NZ_JARAMO010000330.1:0-35669 GCF_028807275.1 Mameliella sp. AT18 | reverse complement strand
GGGAGTCGACCAAAGGGAGACGGGGGCAGCGCCCCCATCGCCGATTGCACAAACCGCGCCCGGCACTCTACTCTGCCAACCAAATGCCAAAGGGAGCAAAACCATGCATCAGACCATCAAACCGGGGAATGTGGCAGTCATCACCGGCGGGGCCTCCGGCATCGGGCGCGAGATGGCACGGCGCCTGGTCGAGATGGACATGCGCGTCTGCATCGCCGACCTGCGCGGCGAGATGCTGGAAAAGGCGGTGACAGAGACCGGCGCGGCCCTTGGAATGGAAACGGACGTGTCCGACATCATCCAGTTGCGCCGGCTCAAGGCCAAGGTCGAGGAGATGCTGGGCCCTGTCGACCTCTTGATGAACAACGCAGGTATTCAGCCGGGCAGTTCGATCTTCGACACCGAAGGCAACTGGGACCAGATCCTGGGCGTAAACCTCTGGGGAATCATCCGGTCCAGCCAAGTCTTTGCGCCGGACATGGCGGCGGCTGGCAAACCGGGGCTGATCGTGAACACCGGCTCGAAACAGGGGATCACCACACCGCCAGGCGATCCGGCCTATAACGTGTCCAAGTCGGGTGTGAAGGCATTCACCGAGGCGCTGCAGCACGAGCTGCGCAACATGGAGGGCTGCCAGACCGAGGCGCGCCTGTTCATTCCAGGCTTCGTCTACACGCCGCTCACCGCGCGCGGCCGGACCGAAAAGCCGGACGACGCATGGACCCCGGAACAGGTGGTGGATTTCCTGCTGGAGGCGCTTGGACGCGAGGATTTCTACATTCTCTGCCCCGACAACGACGTGGACAGGGCGACCGACGTCAAGCGCATCCTCTGGGCGGCGCAGGACATCACCGAGAACCGCGCGCCGCTGTCGCGCTGGCACCCCGACTACAAGACGGCGTTTGCAAACTGGCTGAAGACCTGAGGCGTAGGGCGGGGTTTACCCCGCCGTTCCTCACACCGGTTTCGACCGGAAATACAGGTAAAGCGGCAAGCCGCAACTGACCCCGATGCAGAAGGTCGCCGGGATCGCCAACAGCGCTTGCCAGTTGCGGCGGACAGACACCTCGGCCAGCACCCAGATCGTCAGGACGATGGCGGTGATGGTCAGGTCCCAGGTCAACCCGCGCGTGCTGTCATTCACGAACCAGGCATCGATCATGACCCCCAGGTCCCAGCCGTTCGCGGCCAGGAAGGTCACAAAGTAGTACATCGGGTGCACGGCGCCCCAAATCGCCAGCGCCAGCCAAAGCCACCGCAGCATCAGCCCGTGATCCCCACCTCGGCCTTGCCGGTGATCGAGACGCCGACCCCCGGACCGGCGGGCTTGCCTTCAGGCGTTTCCGGTTCACCGTCGGCGCCGCAGGCCGCCAGCGCCACCAGTCCGAGAAATGCGAGGAGTCTCATGCCAAACGCTCCTTCCAGGTCGCGATCTGTTCGCGCACACGCTGAGGCGCCGTTCCGCCATAGCTCATCCGGGACCGGACCGAGTTGTGCACGCCAAGAACATCATAGACCGATGCGTCGATATTCCCATGCACCTCCTGCATCTCCTCCAGCGAAAGGTCGGGCAGGTCGCATCCCCTGGCCTCGGCCTTGGCCACAAGGCTGCCGGTGACATGGTGCGCATCGCGGAAGGGCAGGCCGGTTTCGCGCACCAGCCAGTCGGCCAGGTCGGTCGCGGTCGAGAAGCCATGCGCCGCCGCCGCCTCCAGCGCGGGGGTATTGGCGCTCATGTCGCGCACCATGCCCTCCATCGCCGCCAGCGCCAGCATCCAGTTGTCGGCAGCGTCGAAGACCTGTTCCTTGTCCTCCTGCATGTCCTTGGAATAGGCCAAGGGCAGGCCCTTCATCACCATCATCAGCGCGACATTGGCGCCGAAGATGCGCCCGATCTTGGCGCGGATCAGCTCTGCCGCATCGGGGTTTTTCTTCTGCGGCATGATGCTGGACCCGGTGCTGAACCGGTCCGACAGGGTGACAAAGCGGAACTGGGCAGAGGACCAGATCACCAGCTCCTCGGCAAAGCGGCTGAGGTGCATGGCGCTGATCGAGGCGACCGAGAGGAACTCCAGCGCGAAATCACGCGCGCTGACGGCATCCAGGGAGTTGCCCATCGGCCGGTCAAAGCCCAGTGCCTCGGCTGTCATGTGGCGGTCGATCGGGAAACCGGTGCCGGCCAGCGCCGCGGCACCCAGGGGCGATTCGTTCATCCGGGCGCGGGCGTCGCGCACGCGGGACAGATCGCGCCCGAACATCTCGACATAGGCCATCATGTGGTGGCCCCAGGTCACCGGCTGCGCCGTCTGCAGGTGGGTGAACCCGGGCATGACCCAGTCGGCGCCCTGTTCCGCCTGCCCCAGCAGCGCCCGGATCAGGGCCAGCAGCCCGGATTCAGCGGCGTCCAGCTGATCGCGCACCCAGAGGCGAAAGTCCGTCGCCACCTGGTCATTCCGGCTTCGGCCCGTGTGCAGACGCCCCGCCGGTTCGCCGATCACCTCTTTCAGCCGCGCCTCGACATTCATGTGAATGTCTTCCAGCGCGGTGGAAAAGGTGAAATCGCCGCTTTCGATCTCTGACAAGACCGTGAGCAAACCTTCCCGGATCGCTTTTGCATCGCTATCAGTGATGATGCCCTGCGCCGCAAGCATGGCGGCATGGGCTCGCGAACCGGCGATGTCCTGCGCCGCCAACCGCTTGTCGAAGCCGATGGAGGCGTTAATTGCTTCCATGATGGCATCGGGCCCGGCGGCAAAGCGGCCGCCCCACATCTGGTTCGAGGTCTTGTCAGACATGCACTGTCCTTCGGAGGTCTTATGATACGTCTCACGCTTGCGGCTCTGTATACCGCTGCACTGGTGCTTGCAAATCCGGCCTTTGCCGATGTCGAGGTCGCCAAGGCCGCGGCAGGGGGCGACATGCGCAAGCTGGTGTTTCATTCCGCACCCAAGGACGCGGGCGACGTGGATTTCATGACCTTCGACGAACAGCCGCTGAACCTGTCCGACTGGCAGGGAAAATGGGTCGTCGTGAACTTCTGGGCGACCTGGTGCGCCCCCTGCCGCAAGGAAATGCCGATGCTGTCGGCCTTGCAGGAGGACCTTGGCGGCGAGAATTTCGAGGTCGTGACCATCGCCACCTCGCGCAATCCGCCCGCCAAGATGAAGGCGTTCTTCGATGAGATCGGTGTCGTCAACCTGCCGCTGCACCGCGATCCGCGCTCGATGCTGGCGCGGCAGATGGGTGTGCTGGGCCTGCCGGTGACGGTGATCCTGAACCCCGATGGGCAAGAGATCGCGCGGCTGACCGGGGATGCGGACTGGGCCTCTGACGAGGCGCGCGCCGTGCTGGCCGCGTTGATTGGCGGCGGTGAGGGCTGAACGCCCTCTGCCCGCATCGAGCCGACAAGGAAAAACCCCGTCCAGCGGCGGCTGAACGGGGTATTTACGGAGAGAGAGAGTGAGAGAGAATTCTGGTCGGGCCTAAAGCCTCGTGCCGGTCGGGGGCCGTTTGACCGCTGCCCGAACGGCCTGCAGTGCGGGTTCCCGCGTCGGGCGGGACTGCAACGCCAGGGCCACAAGGCCCATCAGGCAAAAGGCTGAAAACGTCATTGTCACGTTCGGTTGCTCCGGGTCGCCGGCCCCCACCGACAAGGTTGAAAATGGGCAAAACCGGGGCGCGGAGCAACTCTTTCTGCCTATTTTCCATAAAATGCCCCCGGACAGCGTGACAGTCCGCCTCTGATTTCGGCGTTGTTTCCGGACAGCGTGCAAATTCCGCCACATTTGGCCCGGTCAGCCTGCCTTGCGCAGCTCGAATCGAGAACGGCAAAAGATTCAAAAGCGACACGGTGGGATGTCCGCTCGCAAACGTCGCCCACGCGTTTTGCCGTATCGTCCACTCCCGTCGGGCCGAACCTCTTCAAATTGAACCACGGGAACAGTCCATCCCGTTTCCCCGTCACACGGCGCAGGATCACGGACAAGGTGACGCGCGGTCGGTTTTGTCTGCGCACGCGAGGCATGCAAACTGACGCGTCAAGGAGGTTCCATGCCGCTGCCTGGTCTCATCACGTTGGTTGCGCTGAGCGTCGCGGGAACTGCCGTGGTGATGCAGGTCACCGGCGTTTCGCGCGCCCGCCGGTTCACCACGGCAGAGGCGGCGGGCCGGGTCTGGTTGCGCGCGTTTCCCGACGTCGCGGTGACCGGCGTGACGCTGTGCCGCTCTGGCCAGGCGGCGCTGATCGCAAGCACCCGTGGGCCTGGACTTGTCAGGTCGATGGGGACAAATGGCTCCGCGTGCTTCCTGACCGGGGCCACCGTGTTGCCAAGCTCTGGCGGCGTGACCCTGCACCTGCCTGACGATTCCGTCCCCCGCGTCCGGCTGGAACTTGAACCCGAAGACGTTGCCCACTGGACGCAGCGGATCGGCAGCTGCTGACTGCGGCGCCAGTCAGCGGTCACAGGCCGGGTCGGGCTTTCCAGACTTGCTTTGGCCGGTGCATTTTCCGATTGCTGTCATCAATCTGTTGCAGCGCTGCCGGTTTATTGTGCACATACTTGTAACGGGTTCGTGAGGTTCCCATATGCTCAGTATACCTTAGTATACACAATTTCGGATTAGGCATGTTCGATCTTCTTCTGTCTGACGGGATGTTCCCGTTCATCCTCGCCCTGGCATTGCTCTTCGGCCTCTTGGTGCTTGAGGTGGTCTTTGGCCTGTTGGGCGGGACACTTCTGGGTTCGGGCGCGGACGGGCTGGACGTCGATGGACCGGACCTTGATATCGACATGCCCGACATCGGCGACATGGAGATCGACCTGGGCCTGGACGGGACGGACATCGACATCGCCGACCTGGAACTGGCAGAGCCGGACCTGGACATGGACGTGCCCGACCTGGACGCCGATATGCCGAATGGCGCCCCCGACGGTGCGGGCAGCGTGGCCGCCTGGCTGGGCTTCGGCAAGATGCCGGCGCTGATCTGGCTGGCGGCGATCCTGCTGGCCTTTGGCCTGACCGGGCTGGTTATCCAGACCGTGGCCGACAATCTCCTTGGCGGCCCGCTCCCGTCCTGGCTGGTGGCCCTGCCAGCCGGTGCGGCGGCGATCTGGTTTGCACGCCAGTTCGGCGCGCTCTTTGCCCGCCTCCTGCCCAGGACGGAAACAGAGGCGCTGTCGGAACGTCACCTTGGACGCCGCACGGGGATCGTGACCCAGGGCACCGCTGCCCGCGGCCGCCCGGCCGAGGTCAAGGTCACCGACCGCTACGGCAACATCCACTACCTGCGGGCCGAGCCGCTGCGCGACGATGCAACGATCCCGCAAGGGACAGAGGTCATGGTGCTGCGCCACCGATATGAGAAAGGCTACCTGCTGGTCGCACTTTCCTGATTTATTTCCAACCTTTAGGGGACAAAAATGGACACCTTGCTACTCATTGCCATTATCGTCGTGGGCTTTCTGGCCCTTCTCGTGCTCATCATGCTGGTGCTGGCCCGCCTCTACCGCCGCGCCACCCGCGAAGTCAGCCTGGTCCGCACCGGTGCCGGCGGCAAGAAGGTGGTGATGGACGGCGGCACGCTTGTCGTCCCGCTGCTGCACGAGGTCTTTCCCGTCAACATGAAAACCCTGCGCCTCGAGGTGAAACGCGACGGCGAGGCCGCGCTGATCACCCAGGACCGGATGCGCGTCGACGTGGGTGTGGAATTCTACGTCTCCGTCTCGCCCACCGTGGAAGGCGTTGCCCGCGCCGCCCAGACGCTGGGCGACCGCACCTTCGACATCGAACAACTGCGCGAGATGATCGAGGGCAAGCTGATCGACGGCCTGCGCGCCGTGGCCGCCCAGATGACGATGGACAGCCTGCATGAGAACCGCGCCGATTTCGTGCAGGAAGTGCAGAATACCGTCTCCGAGGACCTGACCAAGAACGGCCTGTCGCTCGAGTCCGTGTCCCTGACCGCGCTGGACCAGACCCCCTTCGAGGCGCTGGATGAGAACAACGCCTTCAACGCCGTCGGGATGCGCCGCCTGGCCGAGGTGATTTCGACCTCGCGCAAGGAACGTGCCAACATCGAGGCCGAGGCCGACGTTGCCGTCCGCCGGGCCGAGATGGAGGCCGCGCGCCACAAGCTGTCGATCGAGCAGGACGAGGAACAGGCCCGCATCGAACAGATGCAGCGCATCGAAACGATGAAGGCCGCCCAGGAAGCCGAGATCGCCGCCCGTGCCGAGGATTCGAAGCGCGAGACCGAACGGTCGCGCATCGCCCGTGAGGAAGCCGTCCGCACATCGGAAATCGCGCGCGAACGCAAGATTCGCGAGGCCGAGATCACCAAGGAGCGCGAACTGGAGGTCGCCGAACAGGAACGCCAGATCATCATCGCGCAGAAATCCGAGGAAGAAAGCCGCGCCCGCGCCAGCGCCGACCTTGCCCGCGCCGAGGCAACCAAGGCGATGGAGGCGGTGACCACCGCCAAGGAAGTGGCCGAGGCCGAGCGGATCAAGCAGATTGCCCTGATCGAGGCCGCCCGCGAGGCAGAGCGCGAAGCCACCGCCATCCGCCTGTCCGCCCAGGCGGAAAAGGATGCCGCCGCCGACCGTGCCGCCGCCCGCCGCGAAGAAGCCCAGGCCGAGGCCGACGCGATCACCACCACCGCCGAGGCCCGCAAGCTGGACATGCTGGCCCAGGCCGAAGGTACGCGCGCCCTGAACGACGCCGAAAATGCCCTGTCGGATGCGCTGGTTGCCATGCGCGTCGACCTGGCCCGCATCGAGGCCCTGCCGCGCATGCTGGCCGAGGCCGTCAAGCCCGCCGAGAAGATCGACTCGATCCGCATCCACCAGGTTTCCGGCCTGAACGGTGCCGGGGGCAACGGCGGTACCGGGTCATCCGAGGGCAAGGCCCCGGTGAACCAGGCGCTGGATTCGATCATGGGCATGGCCGTGCAGATGCCGGCGCTCAAAAAGCTGGGCGAGGAACTGGGCATGACGATGGACGGCACCATCGACGGGCTGATGGGCTCCAAGGCGGTTACGCCGATCGCCCCGGAGGCCGCGGACCCCGTCCAGGACGATGCCGCCCCGGAATCGCCGGAAGAACCCCGGCACTAGACGTCCCTTGGCAGCGTCCTCCGGAGGGACGTTGCCGCCATACCCCCGTGTACTTGATTTCGGGCGTCTCTGGTCAGGCCCGTAGGATGGGTCATCGACCCATCCTCCTCCGGTCCGGAAGAACCTCAGCGGCAGTAGGCGCCGTTGCCATGTCGCCGGGTGTCAAAGTGGAAGTGGTCCTCGTGGTAGCCGTCCGATCCCGGCCCAAGGACCGTGCCGAAGACTCCGCAGGCGTCCTTGTGCATCCGGCGCAGCGCCTTGCCGTCCCGACGTTTGCGCCAGCCATCCTCGACCGTGATCGCGGACCCGTCCTTGAGCAGCACCGCCGAGATGTCGATCGCCTTGCCGCGACCGTGTTCGGAAATCGGTGCACCGGGCTGGTTGTTCCGGGTCCGGCAGGAATAATGCGCCGCGACCTTCAGACCCGAAAGCCCGCCGCCGCGCCGTCCGACAGCCGGCTTGGCGGTTTCACGCACCCAGACCTCCAGCGCCCGCGCCGTCGGGCAGTCGATCAGCGCCGCCTGGCTCAGCCGGACGTTGCCCACCGAGTGCAGACGCACCGCGTCCTGGATGCCGCAGCCGTTCAGCTTGCCCGGAACCCTGCCCACGACCTCGCCCTGCAGAGAGGGATCGCCACACAGCCCGCGCCCGTCGCTGCTGGCGAAGGCATTGCCAAGGGCGCCGCGCACACCGTCCAGCCCATTGCCGACGCGTTCGCGCACACCGCAGGATCCAAGGATGACAAGACAGCAAAGCCCGAGGGTCAGTCGTTTCACCGTTCCACCTTCACGCGGCCAAAGTCCGGTTTATCAGTATCCTGACCGGCCTCCAGAATGCCACGGCGGATGGCCCGCGTATGGGTGAAATAGGCGTGAAGCTGCTCACCGTCGCCGGTACGAATCGCCCGCTGCAGGGCCATCAATTCCTCGGTAAAGCGTCCCAGGATCTCGATCGTGGCATCCTTGTTGGTCAGGAAGACATCGCGCCACATGGTCGGATCGCTGGCGGCAATCCGGGTGAAATCGCGGAAACCGGCGGCCGAGAACTTGATGACCTCCTGGTCCGACACGCGGCGCAGGTCGTCGGCCACGCCCACCATCGTATAGGCGATCAGGTGCGGAATATGGCTGACCACGGCACAGACAAGGTCGTGGTGTTCGGCGTCCATCACCTCGGTGTTCGACCCCAGCGCCTGCCAATAGGCCTGCATCCGCTCCACTTCTGCAGGGTCGGACCCCTCGACCGGAACGATCAGGCACCAGCGGTTGTCGAAGAGCGTGGAAAACCCGGCCTCGGGCCCGGAATGTTCGGTCCCGGCCATCGGGTGACAGGGCACGAAATGCACACCCTCGGGGATATGCGGGCCGACCTCTTCGATCACCGTCCTTTTGACCGAGCCGACGTCGATCACCGTGGCGCCCGGTTTCAGGTGCGGGGCGATCTCCTCGGCCACCCGGCCCATGACGCCCACCGGCGTTGCCAGCACGACAAGATCGGCATCCCGGACCGCGTCGACCAGGCTGTCGCAGACCTCGTCGCACAATCCGATGCGCCGCGCGGTCTCTCGCGTCTCATCCGAACGGGCGTAGCCGGTCACGTGACCTGCCACGCCGCCGCGTTTCATCGCCCAGAACATGGACGAGGCGATCAGCCCCAGGCCGATCAGCGCCACGCGTTCGTAGATCACCGTCATCGCGCACCTGCCTTGAACAAACCGATGTTATGCGCGACCCGCCGGCACGACGGTTCGTCGCCCACGGTAATGCGCAGGCAGTTGGGCAGGTTGTAGCCGCCCACCCGCCGCACGATCAGTCCCTGGCTCTGCAGGTACAGATCACAGGCCTCGGCCTCGGCCTGGTCGGCAAATCGTGCCAGAACGAAGTTCGCCGTCGAGGTGTCGCTGGGCACGCCGTGTTCCGCCAATGCCTCGGCCAGCCAGTTGCGCAGGCGGGTATTTTCGGCCCGGCATTTCTCGACATAGGCGGTGTCACGCACAGCCGCCTCGGCGGCCGCCAGCGCGGTGCCTGACAGGTTGAACGGTCCGCGGACGCGGTTCAGCACGTCGATGACGTCTTTCGGGCCATAGCCCCAGCCGACGCGTAGCCCGCCCAGCCCGTAGAGTTTCGAAAACGTCCGGGTCATCACCACGTTGTCGCGATGCTCGACCAGCTTGGCGCCGCCGTCGTAGCCTTCGACATATTCCGCGTAGGCGCCGTCCAGCACCAGGAGGCATTGCTCGGGCAGTCCCTCGGCCAGGCGCTCGATCTCGGCCAGGCCGATCATCGTGCCGGTCGGGTTGTTGGGGTTGGCGATGAAGACCAGCCGTGTCTTGTCGGTACAGCCGGCAAGGATCGCGTCGACATCCGTGACCCGTTCGCGCTCCTTGACCTCGACCGGGGTCGCCCCGGCGGCCAGCGCGCTGATGCGGTACATGGCAAAGCCGTGTTCGGTATAGACAACCTCTGTGCCCGGCCCGGAATAGGCCTGGCAGAGAAAGGTGATGATCTCGTCGCTGCCCACGCCGCAGATCACCCGGTCGGGGTCGACGCCGTGCATCTCTCCGATCGCCTCGCGCAGGCCGCGATGGTCGGTGGACGGATAGCGATGCAACTCGTGAACGGACCGTTTGACGGCCTCCTGCGCGGCAGGGCTTGGCCCGAACGGATTCTCGTTCGAGCTCAGCTTGACCACGTTGGTCACACCCTCGACGTGGGATTTGCCCCCCACGTAAAGCGCGATGTCCATGATCCCGGGCTGCGGCTTGATCGCTGTCATTCTCACCTCCAAAAGCCCCCCGTGCATAGCGCCGTGCCCCTGCTTAGAAAAGGCACAAACGGGTTCCATTCCACGCCCCGCAGGATACGATGCGGTCAGAAGTTTTCACGGATCCAATTCATGCGGACGCTGTTTGCCATATTCGTCGCCCTGAACGCGCTGTTGGTCGTTCTCTTGCTGATCTATTTCGGCGCCTTCGCCCCGCGTATCGCGCTGCATGTCCTGGCCGATCCGGCGAACCGCGCCCTTGAGCCTGCCCTGGTGGACTGGGCCGACGACAACAATGCCGAGCTGAGCTTTACCTATCGCGGTTCCGCCGAGATCGCGCGCGACCTGTCCGAAGGGGCGGTTGGCGAATACGACGCCGTCTGGCCGGCGGATTCGCTTTGGCTGACGCTTGGCGACAGCGGTGGCGTCCGCTACGCAGCGCCCGTCCATCATTCCCCCGTCGTCCTGGCGCTGCGAAACTCGACGGCAACGGCCCTGGGGTGGACCGGGCGAACCGACCTCACCCTGCAGGAGATCGGGGAGGCCGCCGGTGAGGGCAAGTTCCGCCTTGCCATGCCCTCGGCCACGCAATCCGGCGCAGGGATCGCGACCTACCTGGGCATGTGGCACACACTCTCGGGCACCGGGGACGTGCTGACGGCAGAGCACCTGGCAGACGAGGACCTGCGCGACGAGATGCGTGCGCTGCTGGACCGGATGAGCAGAACCTCCGGCGGTTCGGGCCCGCTGACAGAGACACTGGTGGCGAATGACGACGCCTTCGACGCGCTGTTTGCAAGCGAGGCGCAGGTCATCGCTGCCAACCGGAAACTGGCGGCCAAGGGGATCGAACCGTTGCAAGTGCTCTACCTGCCCGGAGCGCAGCCCGTGCTGGAGGCCCCGCTGGGCATGCTAACCGATGGCGACGAGGACAAGGAAGCCAAGTTCCTCGAGCTACAGGCCTTTCTCGGGACCGAGGACGCGCGGATCATCCTGTCGGGACTGGGCTGGCGGGCCGGGTCGGTCGCCGAACCGCTGACCGCGTCAGCGGACGACCTGGACACATCCATCTGGAACCCGGGCTGGGGCATCGACCCCGCACGTGCCATCGTCCCAATGCCCCGGCCCGAGGCCTCCGTGATCTCCGAAGCGCTGGCGCTCTATGACACGGAGTTGCGCAAACCCTCTCTGACAGTCTGGGTGCTGGATGTCTCCAGCGCCATGAACGGACAACCCATCACCGACCTGAAAGACGCGATGACCGGGCTGCTGCAGCCAAGCCCGCAGGACGTGAGCATCGTCATTCCCTACAACAACAACATCCTTGATCCGATGGTGATCGAGGGCGACGACGCAGCAGCGGTCCAGTCCGCCCTGCGACAGTTCAGCGACCTGCAAGCCACGGGTGGTCTGGACATGTATTACGCCGTCTACGAGGCTTTCGAGGCCATCAGCCCCTATGCCGTGGACGGTGCGATCACCGACTACCAGCCCAGGATCGTGGTCCTCGCCGCCGGACCGTCCGACACGGAAAGCCGCATTTCGTTGCTCGCCTACCGGGATCAGACTGCCTTTACCAAGGATGTTCCGATCCAGGTTGTCGCCTTCGGGGATGCGGACGCGGGGCAGCTTGCCGAACTCTCCAACATCTCCTCGGGGCGTTTGTTCCGGGTCGAGGGCGACCTGCCGCGCGCCTTGCGGCAGGCCGGGGGGTTGTGACGGGCACCGCCTAGTCCGGGAGCCAGCCCACCGCATCGCGGAACCGCCGCCATTGCGGCGTGTCCAGCAAGGGCCGCGCCATGAACACCGCGCCCGCGCGGGTCACATGGGTGCGGTCGCCTGACAGGAACGTCCCGTTCGCGTCGAAGACCGGCAGTGTCTTTCCGTCCTTCGAAAAGCTGCGGAGGATGTCCAGGTAGATCGGTTCGGGGATCTTCGTGCGCAGCCAGTCGTTCCAATCCACGGTTTCGGGCAGGACCTGGACCCGCGCTTGCGGTCGGTCCTGTGGCGGGACACGTCCAAAGACGTTCAGGTTGTATCCAAAGACCTTCGGCCCGACGAACAGGATGCCGGGCCGCTCTGGAAGGCCGGACGCTGCGACCCTGTCCCAGCATGCTTCTGTCAGCCAGTAGGTGACAAAGATCACTCCGTCTGCGCGCCTCAACAGATCCGCGGTTTCGGCGGACTGCCGGTCGGGGTCGCAGAGGAAATAGTCGTCGCGATAGACGATGTCGGCGCTGTCGCCATAGCCGCCCTCGATCAGGATATTGATGAAATCCCGCGCCTGGCTGTTGCCGATCACCAGGACGTCGGGGCGGTTGTTGTCTTCGAACTCATGCGCCCGGTAGCCGAAGATGCGCGTGTTGTAGGCCCGGTAGACATCGGCCGGTTCAAATCGCGCGCGGTCGACCATACGGGCGGGAAACCCCTTGAACTGGTAGGTGGCAAGGCCCACCCCCAACAGCAGAACCGATGCACCGCCAAGCGTCCGCCACAGAATGGGCATCGGCACACGCGAGCGGTCGCGGAACGGTGTCTCGACAAAGCGCCAGGACAGCCAGGCCAGCACAAAGACAGGACCGAGCAGCGCGACCAGCAGCATCAGCGGCGGTTCCGTGTGGCTGAGGATGCGCGTGAAGGCAAAGACCGGCTGGTGCCAGAGGTACAGGCTGTAGGAAATGAGGCCGATCCCGACCAGGGGCGCCAGAGACAGCAGCCGCCCAACCGGAGAACCGGCGCCCGAGAACCCGATCACCGCCGCCGCGCCGAGGGTTGGCAGCAAGGCCGCGTAGCCCGGATAGGGGACGTCGACGCTGAACCCGAAAACCGAAACGCCGATGGCCACCAGCCCGGCGCAGGCCAGCCAGCCATTGCCAGCCAACCAGCCGCGCCGCTCTGCCAGCAGCACCGCCGCGCCGGTCAGCAATTGCCAGGCCCGGGTGTCGATCATCAGGAACGCATAGTCCCAGTCCGTCCAGGTCAGCGACAGGTTGCGGGCAAGGCTGATGCCCCAGAGCAGCAGTACCGTCTGCAGCAGATAGCCCCGCGCGACCCGCCACACCGCGAACAGCACCAAGGGCGCCACGACGTAGAACTGCTCTTCGACCCCCAAGCTCCAGGTGTGCAGCAAGGGCCGGAATTCTCCGACCGGGCCCCAATATCCGCTGGTCAGGTAGACCAGCAGGTTGTTGCCAAAGACCAGGGTCGCGACAACGCTTTGTCCTAGGTTCTCGTAGGGGTCGGGCAGCATGACGAACCAGCCCAGCACGAGGCAGGGCAGGATCACCGCGATCAGCGCCGGCAGGATGCGCCGCGCCCGGCGTTCGTAAAACCGCCAGAGCGAGAATCGTCCCCCGTCCATGTCCTCCAGCAAAAGACCGGTGATGAGATAGCCGCTGATGACAAAGAACACGTCGACGCCGACGAAGCCCCCCAAAAAGACCTCGGACCCGGCGTGGTAGAGGATCACCGGCAACACGGCGACGGCGCGCAAGCCGTCGACCTCCGGGCGGTATTTCATCGAGGCAAACCCCTGTGGAACGGGGCCGGTCCCTGGCCGGCCAGAAAATAACTGCTCTCAATCCCTCCCGCGGCCGTCATGGCGGCGGATGTCAGACGACGACCTCCATCGCCTCCTGTTCGCCGACGCCAAAGACACGCTTGTAACGCGCGATTTCATCCGCCGGGCCCATTGCCTTGTTGGGGTTGTCCGACAGTTTCACCGTCGGCTTGCCCTCGGCGCTGACCGCCTTGCAGACCAGGCTGAAGGGCGACAGGCGGTCGTCCTCGACAAGTCCCCGGAAATCATTTGTCAAAAGCGTCCCCCAGCCGAAAGAGACGCGGACACGCCCCGTAAACTGTTTGAAAAGTTCCAGGATCTTGGTCTCGTCCAGGCCGTCCGAGAAGATGATCAGCTTGCTGCGCGGATCCTCGCCCCGGCTTTTCCACCAGTCGATGGCGGCCTCTGCCCCCGCCGCCGGATCACCGCTGTCGATGCGGATGCCCGTCCAGCCCGCCAGCCAGTCCGGCGCGCGCTTGAGGAACCCCTCGGTGCCGTAGGTATCGGGCAGGATGATGCGCAGGTTGCCCTCGTGTTCCTCGTGCCAGTCGGCCAGCACGTCATAGGGCGCCCGCGCCAATTCGGCGTCATCCCCCGCCAGGGCGGCATAGACCATCGGCAGTTCATGCGCATTGGTGCCGATGGCCTCGAGATCGCGGTTCTTGGCGATCAGGCAATTCGACGTCCCCACGAAACTGGGGCCCAGCCCTTCCAGCATGGCCTGCACGCACCAGTCCTGCCAGAGGAAGGAATGCCGGCGCCGGGTGCCGAAATCGGCGATCCGCAGATCCGGCACCTGCCGCAGGTGTTCGACCTTCTGCCAGAGCTTGGTCATCGCCCGCGCATAAAGCACCTGCAATTCGAACCGCCCCATATCATGCAGCACCGCGCGCCCGCGCAGTTCCATCAGCACGGCCAGCGCCGGGATTTCCCACAGCATGACCTCGGGCCACTTGCCTTCGAATGTCAGCTCGTACTGATCGCCCACCCGTTCCAGGTGGTAGGGAGGCAGGCGCAGGTTCTCGAACCAGTCCATGAATTCTGGCGTGAACATCTGGCGCTTGCCGTAGAAGGTGTTGCCGCGCATCCAGGTGCTTTCGCCGCGGGTAAGGCTGAGCGACCGGATGTGGTCCAGCTGCTCACGCAACTCGCCCTCGTCGATCAGTTCGGCCAGCGGCACATGGGTCGACCGGTTGATGAGCGAGAATGTCACTTCGGTGTCGCGCTTGTTGCGGAACACCGACTGGCACATCAGCAGCTTGTAGAAATCCGTATCGATCAGGGAGCGGACGATCGGATCGATCTTCCACTTGTGGTTCCAGACCCGGGTAGCAATATCGACCATGCCCGTCCTCCGTCGCGTCAGCGGTCAGGTAAAGCGGAACCGGCGGCCTCACGCAAGCGTGACACCCGCCTCTTTCATCCCGTCCAGCGCCGCCTGCAGCGAGCCGTCAAGGTCGATCCCCCGGCACAGATCCTGCCGCACGGTCACGGCAAACCCAAGTTTCGCGGCGTCCACGGCAGAGAAGTTTACGCAGAAATCCGTCGCCAGACCGACCATTGTCAGCCTGTCGATGCCCCGCGTGCGCAAATAGCCCTCTAGCCCCGTAGGGGTCGTGTGATCATTCTCAAAAAAGGCCGAGTAGCTGTCGATCGCGGCGCGAAAGCCCTTGCGGATGATCAGCTCGGCACGGTCCACCTCCAGCTCGGTGTGGAAATTGGCACCGGGCGAGCCCTGGATGCAGTGATCGGGCCAGAGGACCTGCGGACCATAGGGCATCTCGACCATGTCGAAGGGCGCCTTGCCCGCATGCGTCGAGGCAAAGGAAGAATGCCCCGCCGGATGCCAGTCCTGCGTCAGCACCACGGCGTCGAACTCGGCCATCAGCGCGTTGATCGGCTGCACGATCTCGTCCCCGCGCTCTACCGCCAATGCCCCGCCGGGGCAGAAATCGTTCTGAACGTCGATCACGATCAAGGCGTGCATGGGCCATCTCCCGTTTGCGTCTTGGGGCAGCATAGGCAGCGTGTTCGGGAATTGCCATGCCGCGCGGGCGCTGCTAGGCGTGGCGCCCTTCCGGACAGGAGATTCTGACATGGCACGGCTTGGCGTGGATTTCGGCACGTCCAACACGGGGGCCGCCGTCATGGCGGGTGGACGCCCCTACGCGATCCCGCTGGAACCGGGCGAACAGACGCTGCCCACGGCGATCTTCGTCGATTTCGCGGAACGGAAATACCTCTACGGCAGCCGCGCCGCCCGCGCCATGATGGACGGGGCCGAAGGCCGGTTCATGCGCGCACTGAAAAGCATCCTGGGCACGCCGCTGGCGCGGGAACCGCGCCGCTTGCTGAATGAACGTCTGACCCTGATCGAGGTCATCGCCCGCTTCCTGTCCGAAATCCGCAGCCGGGCCGAGACGCATACCGGCATGACCTTCGACACGGCCCTCTCCGGGCGCCCGGTGCATTTCCATTCGGCCTCGGCCGAACGCGACGCTCAGGCCTTGGCCGACCTTACAGAGGCCTATCACCTCGCCGGGTTCAAGTCGGTCGATTTCCTGCCCGAGCCCGAGGCCGCCGCACGGGCGGTGGACGGCACCGGGCGGATGCTGATCGTCGACATCGGCGGCGGGACATCGGATTTCACGCTTTGCGAGCGCGACGGCGGACAGACCCGCGTTCTGGCCAGCGGCGGCATCCGCTTGGGCGGGACGGATTTCGACAAGGCGCTGAGCCTTGGCCACGTCATGCCCCTTCTGGGTTACGGGGCGCAGATCGGTGCCGAACTGGGCGCCAAGACGCACACTGCGCCGCGCGCGCTGTTCCACGATCTCGCCAGCTGGGAAAAGATCCCCTTCGTCTACGACGCCGGGCAATTGCGCGAGGTCCAGAAATGGATCCGCCTGGCACCCGAGCCACGCGGTTTCGAACGCCTGGCCGACGTGCTGGAATCCCACCTGGGCCATGACATCGCCTATGCGGTCGAGGCGGGAAAGATTGCAGCCAATGGCGCGGAGGCGGGCGAAATCGCATTGGGCGTCGTCGAACGCGGGCTTTCCGTATCGCTGAAGGCCGAGGCCCTGACCGCGGCCCTCGCGGGCTACGGCGATGAGATCGCCGACTGCGCGCTGGACACGTTGCGCATGGCGGATTGCGCGCCGGACAAGGTCGACCAGGTGGTCTATGTCGGCGGCTCCAGCCTTCTGGGCGCCGTCCGCAACGCCATGTCGCGCGCCCTGCCGAACGCAAAACCCGTCGACAGCGAGGTCTTTACCGCCGTTGTACACGGGCTGGCCATTGCGGCAGAATAGCCGCTGGACGACCCTTCTCTGCCTGCGTATCGACACATCATGTTCACCGTCTGCGCCCTTTATCACTTCACCCGCTTCGACGACCCTGCCGCGCTGCGCGATCCGTTGATGGACCTCTGCCGTAGTCAGAAGATCACCGGCACGCTGCTGCTGGCCCACGAGGGGATCAACGGCACCGTGGCCGGGCCCGCCGCCGGGATCGAGGCGGTGCTGACGCATATCCGCGCCCTGCCCGGCTGCGCCGACCTGGAGTGGAAGCTTTCCACCGCCACCGAGCGCCCCTTTGCCCGCATGAAGGTGCGGCTGAAGAAAGAGATCGTCACCATGGGCCAGCCCGACGTCGATCCGCGCGCCCGCGTCGGCCATTACATCGACCCCGCCCAGTGGAACGAGCTGATCCGGTCGCCGGACGTGGCGGTGATCGACACACGCAACGATTACGAGGTCGCCATCGGCACCTTCGAGGGCGCCGTGGACCCGCAGACCGACAGCTTTCGCGACTTTCCCGCCTGGTGGGAGGCCAACAAGGACCGCTTTCACAACAAGCGGATCGCCATGTTCTGTACCGGCGGCATCCGCTGCGAGAAGTCCACCAATTACCTGCTGAGCCAGGGCATCGAGGACGTCTATCACCTCAAGGGCGGCATCCTGAAATACCTCGAGGAAATCCCCGAAGAGGACAGCACATGGCAAGGCGCCTGTTTCGTTTTCGACGGGCGGGTCTCGGTCGAACACGGGCTGCGCGAAGGCCCGCATGACCTGTGCCACGCCTGCCGCCGCCCGATCCTGCCCACGGATCGCGCGCGCCCGGAATACGAACATGGCGTGTCCTGCCACCTCTGCATCGATGAAACCTCGGTCGAGGACAAGGCCCGCTTTCGCGAACGGCAGAAACAGATCGCCCTGGCAACGGCGCGCGGCGAACGGCACTTGCACGCGGACATCACCGACGAGGATTGACCGGGCTGGGAACTCCCCCGACCTCCTGATAACTTCCCCATGACGGGGAGGACAAAGATGACAGATCCGATTTCCAGCCATGTGCTTAGCGATGGCGACACGCAGGTCACGGTGCTTTCGCTGGGCTGCGCGGTGCAGGATTGGCAGGTGGCCGGGCGCCGCGTCGTGCTGGGCTATGACGATCCCGAGGCTTACCGCGAAAATCCGGGGTCGATGGGGCTGGTTGTGGGCCGGGTCGCGAACCGCACGGCAGAGGGCCGCTTTACCCTCGACGGCGAAACCTGGCAGCTGGACCTGGGCAACGGTCCGCACCACCTGCACGGCGGGCCGATGGGCCTGGGCAAGCGGAACTGGAAAATGGAGCCGGAAGGACCGCGCGCGGTGCGCCTGAGCCTGCATTCGCCGCACCTTGACCAGGGCTATCCCGGCGCCGTCGATTTCGAGGTCCGCCTGTCGCTGGAGGGGGCGACCCTGACCTGGGACATGACGGCCAAGCCCGACCGGGTTACCCCGGTGAACTTGGCCCAGCATCTCTATTTCAACCTGATGGGGGCGGGGACGGTGCGCGACCATGCCCTGCGGCTTGCGGCCTCGGCCTATACCCCGACCGGCCCCGACCTGATCCCCACCGGAGAGCAACCGGCCGTCGATGGCACGCGTTTTGACTACCGACAGTCAAGGCGGATCGACGAGGCCGATCCGAACGGCGAGGGCTATGACCTGAACTTTGCCCTGGACGGAACGGACGGACCAGCCGCGGAACTGACGTCTCCGGACGGGATGCGCCTGCGGCTCTGGACGGATCAACCGGGGCTGCAAGTCTACACCTGCGGTTTCCTCAAACCCCATGCCTCGCCCTGGCCGGGGGTGGAACACGGGAATTTCGCCGGCATCTGCCTGGAGGCTCAGGCGTTTCCGAATGCGCTCAACACGCCGGGATTCGGGTCGATCCTGGTGTCACCGGACAAGCCTTATCGACAAGTGACACGGATCGAGATCGCCCGAGGCTGACGCCCGGGCACAGGATCAACTGCCCGACGGAACCCCCGGTCGCCCTTTTGTCCACTAGACCTGCGGCTTGGACAGGATGGAATGGCGGCCGGGCTCGGCTTGCGGCCAACCGAGCCCGGCCGCCAACGCCTGCACCTTCCCTTCGACCCACTCTCGTCGCGCCAGCCGTGAAAGCACCACTGTTTCATTGGCCTTTGCCGCATTAACCTTAACCGCGTTAACCTTAATGCTGCCTAAAAATATCCGCGCACGAGGCTCCCGGCGAGCAGCGCCCAACCGTCCGCCAGGACGAAGAAGGCCAGCTTGAACGGCAAAGACACGATCGCCGGCGGCACCATCATCATCCCCATCGACATCAGAACGGCGGCAACGACAAGGTCGATGATCAGGAACGGCAGGAAGATCAGGAACCCCACCTGAAAGGCCCGCGCCACCTCGGACAGCATGAAACTGGGCACCAGCACCGATAGCGGCGCGTCCGGCGACAGGGTGGTCTCGACCGCATCCGGACGCAGGTCGGCCATTGCGCGATAGGTGTCCGGATCAGCGCGGCCTGCCATGAAATCGCGAAAGGGTTCGATTGCCAGAACCGCGGCTTCCTCAACCTCTATCTGTTCCTCCAGCAAGGGCTGGACGCCCGTTTCCCAGGCCTCGTTGAAGACCGGCTCCATCACGAAGTAGGTCAGGAACAGCGCCAGGCTGACGATCAGCATGTTGGGCGGCGACTGTTGCAGGCCCACGGCCTGGCGCAGGATCGCCAACACCGTCACCATGAAAGGAAAGCAGGTCACCATGATGGCAAGGCCCGGCGCCAGGCTCAGCAGGGTGATCAGCGCAATTAACTGGATCGAGGTCGCCGTGACCGACCCGCCATCGCCCATGTCGATGGCAATGGACTGGGCGCCGGCCATGCCCGGCAACAGCAGGCAAAGCGCCAGCACCGGCAGAAGGATACGCATCGCTCAGGCCGGCGACTGCAGGTCGACCACCTCGGTGATGCGGACCGCCAACTGGCCGGACCCATCGCCATCGACAACCTCAAGCACACCGATGGCGATCAGCTTTTCCCCGACATAGAGCTCGACCGGATCGTCGAGCTGCTTGTCCAGCGTCAGCACGGAACCCTCGTTCAGTTGCAGCAGTTCACGCACCAGCGGGCGGGCGCGGCCCACGGAAACCGTGATCTCGATCGGGACCGAGGTAAAGGGCGTGCCCTGATCGCTTCGGGCGGCGGTCTGCGCGCTATCCATGTTTCATCTTCCTCTGGTTGTCATGTGCAAAACCCGCGACGGCCTCGGCCAGCGAAGCGGCAAGGTCGCTCAGGTCGATCTGGCGTTCGGTTGCGCCAAAACGGATGTCGGCCTGTTCCTCGGCCAGCGAATCGTCCGGGGTCAGGCGGATGGGAAATCCGAAGTCCTGTTCGAGCAGCGGCTCGACCGCCTCGACCCGATCGGGGTGTACCGCGATCACGACGTCCATCCGTCCGATCTCGAGGCTCATGGCCTGGAGTTGCTGGACGATGTGATGACCCAGTGTCTGCCGGGCCATTTCCGGCAAGAGCGAGCGGACCATCTCGTCCAGCAGCGGCGTCACCGCGTTCATCACCTGGGTATAGGCCTCGTGATAGGTGAAACTCAGGTCCTGGAGATGCTGACCGAAGGCACTGGAAATCCGCGTGCGGTCGTCGGACTGGGCCTTGACCGCATCGTCCCAGCCCGCGCGATACCCTTTCTCGAAGGCCTCGAGTTTCTGCCCCTCGATCTCGGCCTCGGTGATCCGCGGTTCGGAGGGTTCCGGCTGCGCGGCGGGACCCGCCGCCTTTGCCTTGGCACCAAAGTCCTCGAGCAACTCCGCAAGCGCGCTCATGTCGCGTCTTCCTTGTCTTCCTCAAGCCAGCTGCGCAGGATCTCAACGGTTTCGGTCTTGCGTGCCTCGATCAGGTTGCGCAGGCGTTCGACGGGATCCTCTTCTGCCGGGGCATCGAAATCGACCATGCCCATGCCACCGAAATCCGGGCCGTCCGCCAGTACGGGCAGGTTGTCGAAACCGCCGTCGGGTTCGATCTCGCCTTCCAGCGCCTCACCTTCGGCGGGCAGGCCCGGCGCGGGCAGCGCACCGGCGCTGGCCGTGACCGTCTCGCCACCGCGCGACAGGATCGGGCGCAGGACAAAGAGCCCGAGGATCAGAGCCACCACGGCAAGAACCCCCATCTGGATGAGCCGCATCATGTCGAGAGACCCCGAGAACAGGCCCGGTTCCAGCGGGCCGGTGCCAAGGCCGTCGGGACGTTCGAACGGCATCGACCGCAGGGTGATCTGGTCGCCGCGCGTCTCGTCGAAACCCACGGCCGAAGCCACGAGGTCGCGCAGCGCCTCCAACTCGGTGTCAGGCAGGGGAACAAATGTCTGGGAGCCGTCGGCGGCCGGTTCAAAGCTGCCGTTGACCAGGACAGCGACGGTCAGCCGCTTGATCGCGCCGGGCTGGCGGGTGATCTCGCGCGTGGTCTCGGAGATCTCGTAGTTGATTCGCTCTCGCGTTTCGGACTTGGCGGTAGAGGACTGGTCCGGACCGCCGCCCGCGCCGCCATCGGGCAGATTCGACGCCACGGTGACATCGCCCCCACCGCCCAGGTTTTCCGACTTGTCGGTGCGCTCCTCGGTGTCGGTCGAGACGATGACGCGCCCGTCGGGATCGAAGCTGTGCTGACGGATCAGTTCCAGCTCCGTCACCGTGTCGACGCTGACCTCGACCACCGCGTTGCCGGATCCGACGCGGGCCTCCATCAGGCGCTGGACGCGATCGCGCAGCAGGGCGGCCCGGTCATCCGCGGTCACGCCGCCGCCGGTCTTGTCCTCGGCCCCGATCAACCCGCCCTTGCCATCGATCACGGCGACATTCTCGGGGATAAGCCCGGGAACGGCCGAGGCGACAAGGAATTTCAGCGCCCGTGCCTGCGCCGCGTTCAGAACCGCGCCGGTGGTGGTGACGGAAATCGAGGCCGTGGGCGTGACATCGCGCTGAAAGGGGTTCGCGCTGGAGTTCGCGATATGGACGCGGGCGCTTGCGATCTGGGGATTCGAAACGATCGTGCGGGCCAGCTCGCCTTCCTTCGCGCGCCAGTAGGCGGCGTCGAACATCTGGCTGGTGGTGCCGAAACCGGACAGACCGTCGAGCAGTTCGTACCCCTGGCCACTGTTGGCCGGCAGCCCCTCGCTGGCAAGGGTGAGTCGCAGCGCGTCGCGCTCTGCCTCCGGGACGAAAATCGCTCCGGCACGCACGTCATACTGAACCCCGCGGGCCTCCAGCGCCTTGACCACGTCACCCGCGGCGTCGTTTTCCAGCCCCGCGTAAAGCAGTGCCATGTTGGGGGCCGACGCCAGACGCGTCAGACCGAGAACCGCCAGCATCACCACCACCGTGGCGCCAATGACGATCATGCGTTGACGCCCGGCAAGGGCATTCCAGCTCGACAGTACCTGATTCAAGACCGACCTCCGCTCCAAACATTCTGTTCGGTTGTGCCGAGGTTCGCCTATTCGCCTTAACAATCAGTTAGCCCCTTTTCGTTACAACGAGCCCATCGCCGACGAAGAGGTAAAGAATGTCTGACGCCACCGTTGATGAAGACGAGATTGCCGGCAAGAAGCCGTCAAAGCTGCCGCTGATCATTGGCCTGGTGCTGGCGCTTGTTGGCGGCGGCGGCGGGTTCTACGCGGTGCAGTCGGGGCTCTTTGGCCTTGGTGGTGGCAAGGCGGCGGACAGCCACGCCCCGGCGGATCACGGCGAACCGCATGTGGCGACAAAGGCCCTGCCCGACGTCACATTCGTCGAGGTGCCACCGGTGCTGATCTCGTTGGGGCCGAACGCCCAGGCGACCCACCTGCGCTTTCGCGCCAGCCTTGAGGTGCCGTCGGAATACAAGAGCGAGGTCGAGAAGATCCTGCCGCGCATCCAGGACGTGCTCAACAGCTACCTGCGCGCCCTCGAAGCGCAGGACATCGAGGCGCAGGGCGCCCTGGTGCGGCTGCGTGGCCAGATGCTGCGCCGAATCAAGCTGGTGGCCGGCGAAGGCCGTGTGCGCGACCTCCTCGTGCTTGAATTTGTCCTGAATTGAGGGAGATGGGAATGGAAGCGATTGCAGATATCCTGCTGGTGGCGGGCGCCCTTGGCGCCGGTTTCTACTGTTTTATCCTGGCGCGGCGACTGTCGCGCTTTACCGACCTGGAAAACGGCGTCGGTGGCGCCGTCGCGGTGCTGTCGGCGCAGGTCGACGACCTGACCAGGACCCTGGGCAGCGCCCAGAAAAGCGCGGGCGAATCGAACAAGTCGCTGGGCGAGCTGACCGACAGGGCCGAAGACGTGGCCCGCAGGCTGGAACTGCTGGTGGCCTCGATGCACGACCTGCCGCAGAACAGCGCGCCGCCACAGCAGGACGCGAAAGATCCGGTTTTCCTGCGCCACTCGCGCAACTGAGCGTCCGCATCGCCACGCAACACGAGGGTTGAACATGGCCAAAGCCAAGGTTTCCGCGCGCACCGGCGCCGCAAGATCCGGGCGCAAGGCGCCCAAGCGCAAGCCGCGCGGCGCCCTCGCGGCGATCTGCGCCCTGCTGGTGACATCCGGCCTGTTGCGGCTGGCCGTGGGCGCCAGCGAAGCGATTGCCCGCGAAGGCGATACCGCCCCGAAACCCCAGCTCGAGGCGGCCCTCGCGGCGGATGCGGCCAAGGCCCGACCGGCTGCCGACCAACCTGCGCCGCGCGTGGTGGCAGAGGCCGACATCAAACCCCTGCTGGAGGCGCTCGACGCCCGCGAGGCCCGCCTGCGCAAGCGCGAATCGGCCATCGACGTGCGCATGCAGGCGCTGGCCGTCGCCGAAGAGGAAATCGAGCGCAAGATGCAGGCACTGGCCGAGGCCGAGGCCAGCCTGAAGCAAACCCTCGCCCTTGCACGGACCGCCGCCTCGGACGATGTCGACAAGCTGACCGACGTCTACGCCAACATGAAACCCAAGCAGGCCGCAGCCCTGTTCGAAGAGATGGACCCCCAGTTCGCCGCTGGTTTCCTTGGCCGGATGCGCCCGGATGCCGCCGCCGCGATCATGGCCGGGATGACCCCGCAATCCGCTTATCTGGTCAGCGTGATCCTGGCCGGGCGCAACGCGGATGTTCCCAAGGAGTGATCCCTCTCACCGCTTGGTGTGCCACGTGGGGCGCAGTTGCACGGCAACGTGACGCCCGTGCGGCTGTCACGGGATTGCTTTTCAGACCGTCTTGGGCCACATAAATTGCCGCACTCGGGATAAAATCGCAGAGGCTGCCATGTTGAACCGCCGTACCTTCCTTGCCGCCTCGGCCACCGCCGCGGCATTCCCCATGCCCGCGCTCGCCTATTCGGTGGACACGAAATTCAAGCCGCAGGTCGTCTCGATCAAGCCGGACCTGAGCCCGGGCCAGATCCTCATCCTGTCCAAGGCGCATTTCCTCTACCTGGTCGAGGCTCCGGGACAAGCGCGCCGCTATGGCGTCGGGCTTGGCACCGCCGGGCAGGCGATTTCGGGCACCTACGATGTCGGCGGCAAGAAGAAGTGGCCAACCTGGCGTCCGACCGACGCGATGATCAAGCGCAACCCGAACGCCTACGAAAAATTCATCGACAACGACTATGTCCAGCCCGGTGGTCCCGGCAACCCGCTGGGCGCGCGGGCGTTGTACCTGTATCGGAACGGGCGCTATACCTTCAACGCGATCCACGGCACGACGGCCCCGCGGTCGATCGGTCGGTCGGTGTCGAACGGCTGTGTCCGGATGATCAATGACCACGTGATCGACCTCTACGAACGCGTACAGCCCGGCGCCAAAGTCACCGTTCTGTGACGGGGGGGCGCGCGCAGGCATCCGGGCGCTTCGATCTGATCGTTCTTGGGGCCGGACCCGCCGGGTCCGCCGCCGCGATGAGCGCGATTCAGGCCGGGCTGCGCGTTGCGCTGGTCGACAAGGCGCGATTCCCCCGCAACAAGCTGTGCGGCGGCGGCCTGACCGGTCGCGCCATTTCGCGCTATCGCCAGACCTTCGGCGGAACACTGCCACCCGTTCCGCTGGAACGGCGCGACATGTTCACCTTTCATGCCTACGGTCAACCGCTCGGAGACAGCCGCGATGCTCCCCCCCTGCACCTGGGTATGCGCTATGAGCTGGACGCGGCGCTGGTCGAACAGGCACTTGCGGCAGGTGCGGTGGATTTCACAGGGCAGAGCGGCGGGTTGGACCCCGATGGCCCGGCACTGGACCTGCCCGGCGGCCGGATCGAGGCGCCGCTGATGATCGCCGCCGACGGTGTCAACAGCCCGACAGCGCGGACACTCTTTGGCGCCGCCTTCGACCGGGCCCGGATCGGCTTTGCCTTGGAGGTCGAGCATCCCGGCGCCGATCCCGACCGCCCGCTGCGCATCGATTTCGGCGCCGCGGACTGGGGCTATGGCTGGCAGTTCCCGAAACCGCGGGGCACCACCGTGGGCCTCGGCGGCGTGATGTCCCGAAACGCCGACATGAAAGCCGCGCTCGCCCGCTACCTCGACCAGCTGGGCCTGCCGGACACATTGCCGGTCAAGGGACAGTTCCTGCCCTTCGGCGATTTCCGGGCCGTCCCCGGCAAGGGGCGTATCCTGCTGGCCGGCGATGCGGCGGGCCTTGTGGACCCGATCACCGGCGAGGGCATTGCCCATGCCCTGGACAGCGGCGCGCTTGCGGCCCGCGCCGCCTGCCGTGCTCTTGAAGACGCCGCGCCGGACAAGGCCCTGGCCGCCTATACACACACGTTGCGCCCGATCCATCGCGGCTTGCGCCATGCCCGACTGTTGCGGAACCTGATGTTCCGGGAAACCCTTCGCCCCGCCTTCATCCGCAGTTTCCGCAGCTCTCGCACCCTGCGCGGCGAATACCTGCGCATGATGGCCGGAGAGACGGATTATGGCCCCCTGATGCAGAAGATGGCCGCGAGACTTCCGGGCTTTGCATGGCGGGCCGTCAGCGGAACATGAAGAATCTTAACGAATATCCCCCGCGCCACGAGTCGGGTCTTAAGGCTTTGTTAGGGTCTGACCACGTACCGTCCAAACAGATGGAGGGTGTAGTGGCTATTTTCTCTTTCCTTATAGGTTGCATGATCGGACTGGTCTGCGCGGTGGTCGGATGGCTCGGGTTCGACATGTCGGTGCTCGCCGCCTTCGGCCTTTATCTCAGCGTCAGTCTGCTGGTGGGCATGGCCCTGATCCTGACGTCCCTGCACGCTCTCGACCACGACTGCACAGAGGTCGACGCCTGACCGCTCAGCGGTCAACCCGTGCAATCAGCGCCTCGACCTTCGGCCCGACCGCCTCGACAATCCGCGCCACGCCTGCGCCATTGGGATGGATGCCGTCGGGCTGCATGTAACGGCCAAGGTCAGTCGGCATCTCGCCGTCCTGCATCAGACCTGCAAAGAAACTCTCCAGGTACAGCGCGTCATAGGCCTCGGCCAGCTCGGGATAGATCGCGTCGAACTGTGCCTTGTAGTCGGGACCGTAGTTCCCCGGCGCCGACATCCCGATCAACAAAACCTCCAACCCGCGCGCCTCGGCGACCTTCAGGATGCCCTCGATATTGGCGCGCGCCGCCGCCGGGTCGATGCCACGCAACAGGTCATTGCCGCCCAGCGCCACAATCATCGCCTGGATCTCGGGCGTCAGTGACCACTCCACCCGCGCCAGCCCGCCCGCCGTGGTATCCCCCGACACTCCGGCATTGACGATCCGCACCTCGTGTCCACGTTCGGCCAGCCAGGCCCGCAACTGTGGCACGAACCCTTCCTGTTCGATCAGCCCGTAACCCTGCGTCAGGCTGTCGCCCAGTGCCAGGATATGCACACGCTCCGCCGCCGCGCCGGTCGCCAGCAGCAGCAAGACCACCGCCAATGCCTTGTTGCGCAAGCCCAACAGCCCATATCTGACCCAGTGCAACATGTTCCGAGGCCCCCCGTGTCCAATGCCGTTCTCTCGCTCCAAGATGTCACCCTCAGCCTCAGGGGCAATGCCGGATTGGTGGAAATCCTGCATGGGCTCTCGCTGGACGTGACGCGGGGCGAGACGCTGGGCCTCGTCGGGCCGTCCGGCTCGGGCAAATCCTCGCTCTTGATGATCATGGGCGGGCTGGAACGGGCCAGCACCGGGCAGGTGCATGCCCTGGGCCACGACCTGACCACGATGAGCGAGGATGCCCTGGCCCGGTTTCGCCGCGATCACATGGGTGTGGTGTTCCAGTCCTTCCATCTGATCCCCACCATGACCGCGCTGGAAAACGTCGCCACGCCGCTGGAACTGGCAGGCGACCGGCGGGCGTTCGACCGGGCGCGGGAGATGCTGGAGAAGGTCGGGCTGGCCGCGCGTGCCGATCATTACCCTGCCCAGATGTCGGGCGGCGAGCAGCAGCGCGTCGCCCTTGCCCGCGCGTTGGCACCGGAACCGGACATCCTGCTGGCCGATGAACCCACCGGGAACCTCGACGGGGCCAATGGCGCGGCCATCGTCGACCTGCTCTTCGGCCTGTCACGGGAACACGGCGCGACGCTGGTGCTGGTCACCCATGCGCCGGACCTCGCCGCGCGCTGCGACCGGGTGGTGCACCTGGACGATGGCCGCGTCGCCTCGACCGAGTTGAGGGCCGCGGAATGAGCCTTGCGACCTCCGCGCGTCTAGCCCGCCGCGAGCTGCGCGGCGGCCTGCGCGGATTCCGCATCTTCCTCGCCTGTCTTGCGCTGGGCGTGGCCGCCATTGCCGGCGTCGGCTCGGTCCGTTCGGCGATCCAGACCGGGCTGGAGGATCAGGGCGCCGTCCTGCTGGGCGGCGATGCCCTGGCCGAATTCACCTATCGCTTTGCCACCGAGGACGAACGCGCCTGGATGCAGGAGACGGCGACCGCGGTTTCGGAGGTGACGGATTTCCGCTCGATGGCCACGGTGACGCGCGACGGCACCACGGAACGCGGTCTGACCCAGGTGAAATCCGTGGACGCCGCCTATCCGCTGCTGGGCGAGATCATGCTGGAGCCGCCGATGCCGCTGGCCGAGGCGTTGGCGGATCACGGTGCCGTCATGGCCCCGATCCTCGCCGACCGCCTGGCGCTGCAACCCGGCGACACGTTCCGGCTGGGCACACGAGATTTCACCCTGCGCGCCACCATCGCCGTCGAACCGGACGATGCCGGGGACGGGTTCGGCCTTGGCCCGCGCACCATCGTCCGAACCGCCGACCTGCAAGGCTCGGGCCTGCTCAGCGAAGGGTCACTGTTCGAAACCGAATACAGGATGCTCCTGCCGCCGGGCACCGACCTCGACACCGCTCGCGCAGGGGCGTTGGAGCGGTTCGAGGACAAGGGCCTCAGCTGGCGTGACGCGCGCAACGGCGCCCCCGGGATCGCCCGTTTCGTCGAGAGGCTGGGCAGTTTCCTCGTCCTCGTCGGGCTGTCCGGTCTGGCCGTCGGCGGCATCGGGGTGTCGGCGGCGGTGCGCGCCTATCTTGCGCGCAAGACCAGCGTGATCGCCACGCTGCGCACTTTGGGGGCCACCCGCAGCACCATCTTCCAGACCTATTTCATCCAGATCGGCGTGCTCAGCCTTGTCGGCATCGCGCTGGGCCTGGTCCTGGGCGCGCTGGTGCCGATCCTCTTTGCCCCGCTCATCGCGGGCGCCTTGCCCGTCCCAACCGTCTTTGCCCTTTACCCCGGCGCGCTGGGAGAGGCGGCGCTCTACGGGGTGCTGACTGCGCTGCTGTTCACGCTCTGGCCGCTGGCAAGGGCCGAGGAGGTGCGCGCCGCAACCCTCTTTCGCGATTCGCTGGACAGCGCGCGCCTGCTGCCCGCCCGGCGCTACGTCCTGGCAACGCTGGTGCTGGTTGCCCTGCTGGTCGGCAGCGCGACGCTCTTTGCCGGGCGGCCCGGGCTGACGCTCTGGATCGCGGGCGGGATCGCCGGGGCGCTGCTGGTGCTGCTGGGCGCCGCCTGGGCGATCCGCTGGATGGCGCGCCTCGCCACGCCGGCGACGCGCGGCAGACCTGCATGGCGCTGGGCGCTGGGCGCCATCGGCGGACCGCGCGAAAGTGCCGGGTCGGTGGTGCTGTCGCTGGGGCTTGGCCTGACGGTGCTGGCCGCCATCGGCCAGATCGACGGCAACCTGCAAAGCGCGATCCAGCGCGACCTGCCAGAGGTCGCGCCCTCGTATTTCTTCGTCGACATCCAGAAGGACCAGATGCCCGGCTACCTCGAGCGGCTGGAAAACGATCCCGCGGTCAGCCGCATCGACAGCGCCCCCATGCTGCGCGGCATCATCACCCGGATCAACGGCCAGCCGGCGACAGAGGTCGTGGGCGAACACTGGGTCCTGCGCGGCGACAGGGGCGTAACCTATTCCGAAACACCCGGCGCACGCACCACCGTCACTGCCGGGGAATGGTGGCCAGAGGGCTACAGCGGCCCGCCGCAGGTCGGCTTTGCCGCCGAAGAGGCCGAAGAAATGGGCCTGAAACTTGGCGACACGCTGACCGTCAACATCCTGGGCCGGGACATCACCGCCACCATCACCTCGTTCCGAGAGGTCGATTTCTCGACCGCCGGGATCGGCTTTGTCATGACGATGAACCCCGCCGCGCTCTCCGCCGCGCCGCATACCTTCATCTCGACCGTCTATGCCGAGGAAGCGGCAGAGGCGCAGATCCTGCGCGATCTCGCAGGGAAATACCCCAACATCACCGCCATCCGCGTCCGCGACGCCATCGACCGGGTCAGCGAACTGCTGGACGGGATCGGCCTGGCGGTGCGCTGGGGCGCGGCGGCAACGCTGCTGACCGGTTTCCTGGTGCTGATCGGCGCGGCGGCAGCGGGCGAGGGCGCGCGCACCTACGAGGCGGCGGTGCTCAAGACCCTCGGCGCCACCCGCGCCCGCATCCTGCAAAGCTTTGCCCTGAGGTCTGCCCTGCTGGGCGGGGCGGCCGGTGCCGTGGCGCTGGGCGCGGGCATCGCAGGGGCCTGGGCGGTCATGACCTTCGTGATGGAAACCGATTTCGCCGTGATCTGGCCCTCGGCCATCGGGATCGTCACCGGCGGGGTGCTGGCGACGCTGCTGGCCGGTCTGGGCTTTGCCTGGCGTCCGCTGGCGGCCCGGCCCGCGGGGGTGCTGCGCGCGCGGGAATGACGATCCGGACAGGCTGTCACGTTGCATCCCGTGCCCCGGACTGGCACCACCGGGAGCAACCGAAACCATCGCCGGATCTGTCCCATGAGTGATTCCCTGCCGATGCCGGTCACGGCGCCGCTGACCTCCGCCCAGCGCACGCAGCTGTTCAACCTTGTCCGCCGCGCCGCCAAGGCCGAGATCATGCCGCGTTTCCGCAAGCTTGGCACCCATCAGATCGGCGAAAAGACCGGCCCGCAGGACCTGGTGACAGAGGCCGACACCAGCGCCGAGGCAATGATCACGCGGGGCCTGCAACGGTTCTTTCCCTCTGCCGTGATCGTCGGCGAAGAGGCGGCCTCGTCCAATCCCGACCTGGTCAAGAAGATCCCCGAGGCGGAACTCTGCTTTACCATCGACCCGGTCGACGGCACCTGGAACTTTGCCAAGGGCCTGCCGCTGTTCGGGGTCATGGTCTCTGTCCTGCGCTTTGGCCGCCCGGTCTTTGGCCTGCTCTACGATCCGGTGCTGAACGACATCGTCTGGGCCGATACAGAACATCCCGCCCAGATGCAGCTACCGCGCCGCGACAGCCGGTTCGTCAACACGGATCATGACCAGAACAAGCCACTGGACCAGCTCAACGGCTTCGTGCCGCTGTTCCTGATCCCCGAGGACAAGCGCGCCGAAGCCGCCGCAACCCTGCCGAAATTCGGGCGGGTCTGGTCGCTGCGCTGCGCCTGCCATGAATTCCGCACGCTGGCACAGGGTGAGGTCGACTTCGTGCTGTTCGCGAAACTCACGGCCTGGGACCAGCCCGCGGGCGTCGTCGTCACGCGGCAGGCGGGCGGCCATGTCGCCATGCTGGACGGATCGGAATACGCCGGCGACACCAGCTCGGGCTACCTGCTGGCGGCCAGCGACAAGGCAACCTGGGACAAGGTGCGCGACGCCTTTGCCTTTCTGTTGGACGCCCCAGCGCCCGACCCTGCCCCGGCGCCCGAGAAAAACGCCTATCCGGGTGAACTGGCCGTCGACAGCGACGCCTGAGGCACGCCCTAGGCCCTGCTCTTGCAGCGGGCCGCGTAGTCGCGCAGCAAGGGCACGCGCCGGGGGCGAAAGCTGCGCCCGTTCAGGGCGGCGCTTTCGATCCCCGAGGCATGGAACAGGCGCCAGTCCTGCCGCAGGCAACACCAGACCAACACCATCAGGGCGCCGTCCGAATAGCTGATCCCCAGCGGCCAGACCTCGCGCTCGGTCACCTGATCCTTGAGGTCGCGATAGCGCACGTCCAGTGCCAATTCCTCCCAGCAGGCTTGCCGCAACATCGCCATGTCCACGGTAAAATCCACCGGCCTCGGCGGCGCGCGAAAGCTGCGCAGGGCCGTGTGCATGGCCTGCCGCGATTGCCCGTCGGCCAGCGTGGCGATGATCCGCGCAAGGGCGGATTGTCCCGCCGCCTCCAGCGCAGAGTCGCCGGTCTGACGCAGCTCTCCGACGGCAAGCACCAGCGCCTCGATCTCCAGCCGGGAAAAGCTCTGCGGCGGCAGGGCGGGATCCTCGGTCAGCCGATAGCCCACCCCGGCCTCACCGTCGATCAGGGCGCCCCCCGCGCGCAACGTGGCAATGTCGCGGTACAGCTGGCGCCGCGAGACACCGGTTTCCTCGGCCAGCCGCGTGGCCGTGACCGGCGCAGGCAGGCGGCGCAGCGCGTCCATGAGGCGAAAGAGGCGATCGGTCCGGGCCATGCTGACAGCATCTGTCAGCAGGTGGGCGCTAAAGCAAGGCATTCCCGAGTAACAGGAGAGACCCATGCTCACGCTTTACCACGCCCCGCGCTCACGCTCGACCTCCATCATGGTGCTGATCGAGGAGATGGGGATTGCCGACCAGATCGAGGTCATCGAGGTCACTGTCGCCCGTGGCGATGGCAGCGGCGCCCCAGACGCAAAGAACCCCCACCCCGAAAAGAAGGTGCCCTACCTGACCGATGGTACGGACAGTGTGCGCGAACGCGGCGCCATCATCGCCTACCTGACCGACAGGTTCCCCGACGCCGGCTTTGGCCGTCCCGTCGGCCATCCGCAGCGCGGCGCTTTCCTCAGCTGGCTGTTCTTCTACCAGGGCGTGATGGAACCGCTGCTTGTCCTCGACTGGGCAAAGATCGACCATCCCATCGTGCAGGCGACCTTTCGCGACATGAAAACCGTCGTGACCCGCCTGGCCGAGGCACTCGACGGCCAGCCCTACCTGCTGGGCAACGACTATTCGGCGGTGGACCTGCTGCTGTCGAGCCCCTTCCAATGGCTGCCGGACGCCGCGCCGGACAACTCCGCCGTCAAGGCCTGGATCGACCGTTGCGCCGACCGTCCGGCGATGAAGTCCATCGCGGAGCGCGAAAGCGCCGAGGTGCAGGCCTGACTCCACAAACGACAATGCCCTCGCAGCTCCCTGCGAGGGCATTTTCTCGTGCAGTGGCCCGCTCAGCCTATTCCGCCGCTTCGGCGTAATCGCTCATCGGCGGGCAGGTGCAGATCAAGTGCCGGTCGCCATAGACGTTGTCCACCCGGTTCACCGGCGGCCAGTACTTGTCGACCCGGAAAGCGCCCGGCGGGAAACAGCCCTGCTCGCGGCTATAGGGACGGTCCCAGTCGCGCACGAGGTCCTCCATCGTGTGCGGCGCCAGTTTCAGCGGGTTCTGCTCGCGGTCCATGTCGCCGTTCTCGATGGCGCGGATTTCCTCGCGGATCGCCAGCATCGCATCGCAGAAGCGGTCCAGCTCGGCCTTGGTCTCGCTCTCGGTCGGTTCCACCATCAGCGTCCCCGCTACGGGCCAGCTCATCGTGGGCGCGTGGAACCCGGCATCCATCAGCCGCTTGGCAATATCCTCGACCGTCACACCCGCCGATTTCTCGAAAGGCCGCGTGTCCAGGATACATTCATGCGCCACCCAGCCGTTCGACCCGCGGTAGAGCACGTCATAGGCGCCCTCCAGCCTCTTGGCGATGTAGTTGGCGTTCAGGATCGCCACCCGCGTCGCCTGCGTCAGCCCGCTGCCCCCCATCATCAGGCAATAGGCCCAGCTGATCGGCAACAGCGAGGGAGAGCCGAACGACGCCGCGCTGACCGCGCCGCCCTCTGCCTCCAGCGGGTTGCCCGGCAGATGCGGCACCAGGTGTTCCTTGACCCCGATCGGCCCCATGCCGGGGCCACCGCCGCCATGCGGGATGCAGAATGTCTTGTGCAGGTTCAGGTGGCTGACGTCGCCGCCCAGGTCGCCGGGGCGCGACAGGCCCACCATGGCGTTCATGTTGGCGCCATCGATGTAGACCTGCCCACCGTGTTCGTGGGTGATCGCGCAGACCTCCTTCACCGTCTCCTCGAACACCCCGTGGGTCGAGGGATAGGTGATCATGCAGGCCGCCAGCGCATCGGAATGCTTCTCGGCCTTGGCGCGGAAATCCGCCACGTCGATGGACCCCTGCTCGTCGCATTTCACCGCCACCACCTTCCAGCCGACCATCTGCGCCGAAGCCGGGTTGGTGCCATGCGCGTTGACCGGGATCAGGCAGACGTTGCGCTGCCCCTCGCCCCGGTCCATCTGCCAGCGCCGGATTGTCAGCAGGCCCGCGTATTCCCCCTGCGCGCCGGAATTGGGCTGCATGGAAATCGCGTCATAGCCGGTGATCTGGCACAGCTTGGCGTTCAGGTTCTCGATCAGCTCGGCATAGCCCCGCGCCTGGTCCTTGGGCGCATAGGGGTGGATCATCGAGAACTCGCGCCAGCTGACCGGCATCATTTCCGCCGCCGAGTTCAGCTTCATCGTGCAGGACCCCAGTGGGATCATCGCCCGGTCCAGCGCCAGGTCACGGTCGGCGAGGCGGCGCATGTAGCGCATCATCTCTGTCTCGGCCCGGTTCATGTGGAACACGTCATGTTCCAGGTAGCTGGACTGCCGGATCAACCCATCGGGCAGGCGATAACCGGACTCCGCCGGATCGTCCTTCTTCACCAGCCCGAAGGCGCGCCAGACCGCCTCGATGGTCGAGGGCCGGGTGCGTTCGTCCAGCGTGATGCCGACGCGGGTCTTGCCCACGCGCCGCAGGTTCAGCCCCTGCTGCACGGCGGCCTGCAGGACACCACGCTGCAACAGGCCCACATCCACGGTGATCGTGTCAAAGAACTCCGACGGCTCCACCTTGAAGCCCGCCGCCTCCAGCCCCTTGGCCAGGCGCACGGTCTTGCGGTGGATGCGCTGCGCGATGGCGCGCAGCCCCTTGGGCCCGTGGAACACCGCGTAGAACCCGGCCATGACCGCCAGCAGCGCCTGCGCGGTACAGACGTTCGACGTGGCCTTTTCGCGCCGGATATGCTGTTCGCGGGTCTGTAACGACAGCCGGTAGGCGCGGTTGCCGTGGCTGTCGATGGAAACACCGACAATCCGCCCGGGCATCGCGCGTTTCATCGCGTCCTTGCAGGCCATGTAGGCCGCGTGCGGCCCGCCATAGCCCACCGGCACGCCAAAGCGCTGGGTCGAGCCCACGGCGATATCCGCCCCCATCGCGCCCGGCTCCTTCAGCAGGCACAGCGACAGCGGATCGGCGCTGACGATGCCCACCGCGTTGGCACCGTGCAGCGCCTCCATCTCGGCGGTGAAATCGCGCAGGTGGCCGTAGGTGCCGGGATACTGGAAGATGGCGCCGAAGACCTTGTCGGCCTCCAGCGTCTCGGGCGCACCCACGATGACCTCGATCCCCAAAGGCTCGGCCCGTGTCCTGATCACCGCAATGTTCTGCGGGTGACAGTTCTCGTCGACGAAAAAGGCGGTGGCCTTGGATTTCGCCACCCGCTGCGCCATCGTCATCGCCTCGGCGCAGGCGGTCGCCTCGTCCAGGAGCGAGGCATTGGCGATCTCCAGCCCGGTCAGGTCGCAGATCATGGTCTGGAAGTTCAGCAGCGCCTCCAGGCGGCCCTGGCTGATCTCGGGCTGGTAGGGCGTGTAGGCGGTGTACCAGGCCGGGTTCTCCAGGATGTTGCGCTGGATCGCCGGCGGCGTGACCGTGCCGTGATAGCCCTGCCCGATGAGCGAGGTCAGCACCTTGTTCTTCGAGGCCACCTCGCGCATCCGGTAGATCAGCTCCCGCTCGGACAGCGGCTTGCCGAAATCCAGCGGCTTTTCCTGCCGGATTGCCTTCGGCACGGTTTCGTCCACCAGTTGATCCAGCCCCGAAACGCCCAGCACGTTGAACATGCTCGCCATTTCCTCGGGCGACGGGCCGATGTGGCGCCGGTTGGCGAAATCATAGGGAAGATAGTCGATGGGCTCGTAGGTCATTCCTGTGCCTTCCTTCTCAACGCTTCGGGTCCGCGACACGATCCAGCAATCGAAGCCGGACAGGCGCCCCTTCCGTCAAATCCAAACTGTCGAACGAAAAAACGCCGATATAAGCGTCGCGCGCGAGATCACCCCCGCCCACATCCCTCTGCATCACCACGAGATCATGGTCGCGCAGGGCCTCCGCGTATTCCATGAAGCGCTTTCCGTTCCGATCGATGCCTTCCATCGGGTCCGCGTATCCGGTCTCGCCAACACGCCAGGTATTGTGAATGACGGCCAGACGCTTGCCTTCCACCTCTGCGGTCCATCGTCCGCGCTCGCCGGCTATCTTTACAAGCTTTCTCAACGGGGCACCGCTCCCGGGCTTCTTCTTGGTCCAAATACCCCGGGGGAGTCGACCGCAGGGAGACGGG
>NZ_JARAMO010000329.1:0-37410 GCF_028807275.1 Mameliella sp. AT18 | reverse complement strand
GGTCTTGTACAAAACGTACGTTTTGTACGGCGTTTCCAGCATTTTGTACAAAACACGCGACGCGGCCCCCAAGGGCCGCGTTTCGTCTGTCTGCGCGCGAGTCCGACCGAAGATTTCACCCGAGCCGTTTCCTGCCCTGACCCAAGGTAAGGAATCCCTGACTGCCGCAGCGTCAGCGCAATTTGTTAACGTTCTGTTACCGGGGGTTGCTAGATCTCCAGAGCGTCAGGATTGATCGGCGCGACACGCAAAAGATTGAAACGGGGGCTTTCATCCGTTTGTTCACAGAAAGTCGGGGCGCGGTCCGCATGGACCACGCCCCTTTTTCTGCCAAAGGGCGTCAGTTGGTACCGCTGGTCGAACTCGTTGAAAAAATCTGCGACAGGACGCCGCTTGCCACGGTGGAACGCGGCGGCTCTGGCACCTGGTTTCCGGACGGAACACCCTTGCCCGGCGCGGCGCCGGATACGAAACCGCCAAAGCCAAGGCCCTTGCCCTTGTGCGCCCCCTGTACAACCGGAAACGGATCGTCTGCCTGCACGGCAGTTGCCGCAAGGATGACCGCCGCGACGGTACAGGTGAGTCTGGATAGTGACATAAGTTCGCCTCCTTTGAACCGGGCACGATGCCCGTGCACCTCATGTCCAAAGTTGAGCCGAAACTTACAACATCACCTTAAAGGGGAATCAGAATCCGGTCCAAACCCGCCGGTTGGGCCGGATGCCGACGGTCATTTCCCGCCGACATCCGAGCCCGGCAATGTTACGCCTGCACATCAAGCGACAATGCGTGGATTTCCGCCACAAGGTCCGGCCCCAGGGCCGCGTGAACGGCCCGGTGCCGGGCGATGCGGCTTTGGCCCTCGAAGGCGGGCGCGCGCAGCATTACGTGGAAATGGCTTTCCCCGCTGCCATCGTCGCCCGCATGGCCGGCATGGCGCGCGCTGTCGTTGCGCACCTCGATCAGGCTGGGCTCGAAGGCCGCCTCTAGTTTCATCTGGATTTCATCGGCTCGCGACATTTTTCGCAGGACCCCCTGTATCTCGTTCCGCGATAGTCTATGCTCCGGTGTCCGAGTCGAGAAGAGGTGCGAGATGAGCAAACCTGACCCCTTCGGTTTCGACATGTCCGTTAAGTCCGCGAAAAAGAAAAACCCGCGCGGACGGAAGGGCATGACTGGCGCACAGGAGACATCCACGCGCATCTGCGACCATGACGGTTGCGAGGAACCGGGCAAATTCCGCGCGCCCAAGGCGCCTGACGTGCTGGATGATTTTTTCTGGTTCTGCAAGGACCACGTCCGAGAATACAATGCCAAGTGGTCCTTCTTCGACGGCAAGACCGAGGCGGAGATGAACGCCCAGGAATCCTCGGACAAGGTCTGGGAGCGCAAGACCAAGGACTGGCGCGACCCCGAGGCCAAGGCCTGGGCGCGGCTGGGCATCGAGGACCCGCACCAGGTGCTGGGCGACAAGGCCACGCGCAATCCCGGGCGCAAGCAGGGCGGCGGGCGCAAGCTGCCCCCGACCGAGCGCAAGGCGCTGGATATTCTCGAGGCCGAGGATCACATGTCCAAGGCCGAGATCCGCAAGGTCTACAAGTCGCTCATCAAGGTGCTTCACCCGGACATGAACGGCGGCGACCGCAGCCAGGAAGAACAGCTGCAGCAAGTTGTCTGGGCCTGGGATCAGATCAAGGACAGCCGCAGCTTTAAGTAGACAGCGCGGGGCCGGGTAACAGGCCGGACATGTTCACGAATGAATGGCTGGGTCCGGGTATTCCGGACCCATTTTTGTCCCGGTTCCGGTGATAGGCTCGGTCAAACCGCCAGGAGTTCGATTCGCATGTTTGCCACCCGCCGTTTGACCCTTGCCGTCCTTGCCGCCTGTTCCCTTGCCCTGCCCCTGTCGGCGCAGGAGTTGCCATTGGGGCCGCGGTCGGATTTCGGCAAGGTGGTGCTGACGAACAAGCAGGTGTCCGGCGGCAGCGTGACGCTGGAACAGGTCTTTGGCGGCGGGTTCGATTCCGAACCGGCCTACCAGTACCCGGATATCTCGGGCTATCGGAAGATGGGCCGCGCGGTGGGCCGGCTGGACATCGCCACGGACAAGGGCACGGCGCATTGCACCAGCTTCCTGATCTCGGACCAGTACCTGCTGACCAACGCCCATTGCCTGCAGATCGACGGCGCCCGCGTGCAGGCGGTGAATTTCGTCGCCGGTTACGTCGAGAACGGCGTGACGGAGAACACGCGCATCTACTCGGTCAACCCGGCCCCGGTCGAGATCAGCCCGGCGGCGGCCCCGGATACCCCCGTGACGCTGCGGATTTCGCTGCAGGGCTTTACCCGAACGATGACACGGGTTTCCACGCTGAATTGAGCGGCCTTGGCCGGACACGTCCGTAAGGTTGCGAAACCCTCTGGACAGACAATCCGACGCGACCTACCGTCAATTTCGGGCAATTTTTCGGCCCGTTCGACCCACCAAAGGAAGCGGGCGCGTGGCCCTAGTCCAGCCACACGCCCGTTTTTCTTTGTGTTTCCCGCCCGTCAGGCCGGGCGGAATGTCAGGCTGACACCGTTGATGCAATGGCGCTTGCCCGTGGGCGGCGGCCCATCGTCAAAGATGTGACCCAGGTGCGAACCGCAGCGGCGGCAATGGCATTCCGTCCGGGTCACGAAGAGCTTGCGGTCGGGCTTGGTCTCGATGGCGTTCGGCAGGGCCTGGTAGAACGAGGGCCAGCCGGTGCCGCTGTCGAACTTGGTCTCCGAAGCGTAGAGCGGCAGGTCGCAGCCCTTGCACAGGAACGTGCCTTTCCGCTTTTCGTCGTTCAGCGGCGAGGTAAAGGCGCGTTCGGTGCCCTCTTCGCGCATGACGCGGTATTCCGCGTCGCTCAGCATGGCGCGCCATTCCGCCTTGCTGCGGGTGATCTCGAAATTGCCACCGGCGGCCAGGGCGCTGCGCGTGAAGAACGGCAGCACAGCCCCGGCGGCGATAAAGTTGCGTCTTTTCATCGGGGCCTCCTCTTATCTCGGGGAAAGGATGCGCACCCAGGCCTGCGGGGGCAAGCACAGGGTGCGCACGATTGCGCGAGGCTCGAACTGGGGGTTACTTTACCTCGCGCAACCGATCACATTACTGCTTGGGCAGCAGGACGCGGTCGATGACGTGGATGACGCCGTTCGACTGTTTGACGTCCGCGATGGTGACGGTCGCGGTGCGCCCGTTCTCGTCGGTCAGGGTAATCTCGTCCCCGTCCATCTTGGCCTGCAGGGTGCAGCCGCCCACGGTCGGCACGGGGTGCATGCCGCCGTCATCGGCGATCATCCCGGCAATGGCGTCGGACATGGCATTGGCCGCCACGACGTGACAGGTCAGGATCGTGGTCAGCTGATCCTTTGCCTCGGGCTGCAGCAGCGCGTTCAGGCTCTCGGGCTTGATCATGCCGAATGCATCGTCGGTCGGGGCGAAGACGGTGAAGGGACCTTCACTGGACAGGGTGTCGACGAGGCCGGCGGCCTTGACCGCGGTCACGAGGGTTTCGTGGTCGGCCGAGTTCACGGCGTTTTCGACAATGGTCTTGTCCGGGAACATCGCGGCGCCACCGACCATCGGGTTGCCGGTGTCGGAATGGCTGGCCGCGAAGGCGGCGCCGGACACGGTCACGAGGGCAACGGCTGCGAAAGTCTTGAGGGGTTTCATTTGGTGGTCCTTCCTGTTTGTCTGTCGGTTCAGGCTGCACCTCTTTGGTGCGGCTGACCGGAGTCACGCGACAGGCGGTCGAAAGTTTCGCCCCGGACAGTCACAAGCCGTTCACGGAGTCGTGAGCGCCCAAGGGTCAAGCGCGCCTTTGGCAGACGTCATGTCGTTTTCGGCGTCGGCATCGCGCGGGCGCTGCGCTACATGAGGCACAAGAATAAAGGGAGCGCAGATGTTTCTTTCGGTCTTCGAGATGTTCAAGGTGGGGATCGGCCCGTCGTCCTCGCACACGATGGGCCCGATGGTCGCGGCGGCCCGCTTTCTGGACAAGCTGCGGGCGGCGCCCTTTGCGGTGCACGGGCTGCGCGCCTCGCTGCATGGGTCGCTGGCCTTTACCGGCGTCGGCCATGCCACCGATCGCGCCACGGTGCTGGGGCTGGCCGGTTTCGTGCCGGAAACCTACGACCACGAAAAGGCCGAGGCGGCGCTGGCCGAGATCGCGAAGACCCACAGAGTGACGCCCGACGGCCTGCCCGCGCTGCAGTTCGATCCGTCCAGGGACCTGGTCTTCGACTACGACGAGACGCTGCCGGGCCATGCCAACGGGATGATCCTGCGCGCCACGGACGCCCAAGGCGACGTGATCCTGCAAGAGGTCTATTACTCGGTCGGCGGCGGTTTTGTCCTGACAGAAGCGGAACTGGCCGCCGGCAAGGACACGGATGAGGGCGCCCCCGTCCCCCACCCCTTCAAGAGTGCCGCGGAAATGCTTGAGATGGCAAAGAAATCCGGGCGCAGCATCGCCGATATGAAACGCGCGAACGAGGTGTCGCGCGGCTGTGCCGACAGCCTGGAAAAGGGCGTGGCACAGATCTGGCAGGTGATGGAGGATTGCATCGACCGGGGCCTGACCTCGGACGGGGTGCTGCCCGGCGGGCTGAACGTGAAACGCCGCGCCAAGAACATCCACGACCAGTTGCAGGCCGAGCGGGGCATGAACCAAAGCGCCCCGCACACGATCAACGACTGGATGAGCGTCTACGCGATGGCGGTGAACGAGGAAAACGCCGCCGGGGGCCAGGTGGTCACCGCGCCCACCAATGGCGCGGCCGGTGTCGTTCCCGCGGTGATCCGCTACTGGCTGGACCATGTGCCCGGGGCAACGCGCGCCCGCATCCCCGAATTCCTGCTCACGGCGGCGGCGATCGGCGGGCTAGTGAAATACAATGCCTCGATCTCGGGCGCCGAAGCAGGCTGCCAGGCAGAGGTCGGCAGCGCCAGCGCTATGGCGGCGGCAGGTCTGTGCGCGGTCATGGGCGGGACGCCGGAGCAGGTTGAAAACGCAGCGGAAATCGCGCTGGAGCATCACCTTGGCATGACCTGCGACCCGGTCAAGGGGCTGGTCCAGGTGCCCTGTATCGAACGCAACGGATTGGGCGCGATCAAGGCGGTTTCGGCGGCCTCGCTTTCCCTGCGGGGCGATGGCACGCACCTGGTCCCGCTTGATGCCTGCATCGAGACCATGCGCCAGACCGGCCACGACATGAGCGAAAAGTACAAGGAAACCTCGCTGGGCGGGCTGGCCGTCAACGTGCCGAATTGCTGACCCGGAAAAGGGGCGTCACGCTCAGCTGGTGACACTCACCAGCATGAATTTCGCCCCCTGCCCGCGATCCGTGACCAGTCGCACCTCGCCGTGTTCGCGATAACGCAGCGAGTCCCCGGCGCCGAGGTTATAGCCCGATCCGTCCAGGCTGACGTGCAGATAACCGCTCAGCAGCACGATATGATGCTCCTGCCCGACGACCTCGGGCGACTCCTGCACCATCTCGGAATTGGGCGTCATCTTGCATTCCACGACCTCGCCCGCCAGGGCCGATGCCGCCGGAGAGACGAAGCGTTTGGCCAGCCCGGTCTCGCCGTCGCGCCAGACGGCCTGTTCCTCGCGCGTGACATGGGCGGAGAACCCGTCCTCGATCATGGCAAAGAGGCGGGACAGGGACATTTCATGCGCCGCCGCCAGGCGCGAAAGGACATCCGCCGACGGACTGACCTCGGCATTCTCGAGCCGCGACAGCGCCGCGCGGCTGACACCGCTGGCAGCGGCGAGTTGATCCAGCGTCCAGCCACGGGCAGCCCGTAGCACCGACAGGCGCCCGGCGAGGCGGACCGTCAGATCGCTCTTCATTTCTATCCCCCCGGGAAACTATCCCGTATCTCGAATTAGATACAGATTCCCGCTGAAACGCAAGAATTGCAGGGCTGCGGGCCCGTTAGAATTTGGCATATATCCAATCGAGCCGCCCTGCCCCGCAGACGCCAATTGCGGAATTTCCAGTGTTTCCAGAGACCAATCCGGCAAAGCTCAGGCAGAGTGTCAGGCGTTCCAGCGGATCTTGCCAAGCTCCGCGATGTCATAGCCGCCCAACCGGGCAGCCTGTTCGCGCAGGGCATCACCGGTGCAGAAGTTCAGAAGCGCCTGGACCGGTGCCTCGAAATACTGCCGCCGGTCGATCAGCAGGTCAAAGAACTCTTCGATGAGGGGCAGGAATTGCAGGCCGAAATCGCGGGCCAGCGTCTCCAGCCCGAAGGTCGCGCCGGCTTCGCCCCGTGCCACGGCCTGCACGGCCTCGGTCTCGGTCCGGGACACCGGCGCAAGGTCAAGCGCCGCGTGGTCCAGCCCGGCCTCTTCTGCCAGGTCTCCGAACAGCTTGGCCGTGCCCGAGCGCGGCTGGCGTGGCGCAAAACGGCGTCCGGCGAGATCCCCCAGCCCGGTGATCCCCGTCTCGTCCGGGCGCACCACCAGTCCGCGACGGCGGCGGGCGAACCCCACCAACACGGCATCGCGAGTCTTGTCGACGCTGGGCACGTTCCAGTCGCTGGTCTCGGAATGATAGACATGCAGCCCGCAGGCCACGCCTTCGCGGGCCTTGAACCTGTCCAGCCCATCAAGAGACCCGTCGAAATAGGTGGCAAGGCCGCAGCGGCTTTCGCGGACGGCCCAGTCCAGCAGCGGATCGTGGCTGCCCAACAGGATCGGCGGGCGGGCCTCGGTCTCTTGCGGGCCGGTGGTATGCGAGGCGATCCAGGCATAGACGTCGCGCGCGGGAAACAGCAGCTTGCCGGTGGCGCGCGAACAGGGAACCCCGCCTGAGGCGGCGAGGTCGTAGATCTTGCGTTCTTTCAGTCGCAGCAGCTCTGCCAGCTCTGCAACAGTAAAATATTCAGGCGTATTGACGCTGGACATCGGGCCTCCTGGCCCAAAGACCTAGTGTATGCGGGCCGCCTGGCGAATTGTCCTAGATCAATCCGGGGCGTTCGGGAAGAAGAGTTGTTGCCCGTCGACCTCATATTCGGCGATGGCGGCCTGGCCGTCATCCGACAGCAACCAGTCGGCAAAGGCCTGCGCGCCTTCGATGTTCACGGACGGGCATTTCTCGGCGGAAACCGGGATGACGCCGTACTGGTTGAACAGGTCCGCATCGCCTTCGACCAGGATCTTGTAATCCTGCTTGTTCTTGAAGCTGATCCAGGTGGCGCGGTCGGTCATGACATAGGCCCCCATGCCGATGCCCGCGTTCAGCGTCGCGCCCATGCCCGAGCCGGTTTCACGATACCAGTCGCCCGAGGCATTGGCCGGATCGACCGAGGTGGCGCCCCAGAGAGAAACCTCTTTCTTGTGGGTGCCGGAATCATCGCCGCGCGAAGCGAACAGCGCCTGCGCCGCGGCGATCTTTTCCAGCGCCGGCTGGACATCGTCCATGCCGGCCACGGCGGCCGGATCTGCCTCGGGGCCGACGATGACAAAATCGTTGTACATCAGGTCGGTACGCGACGCACCGAACCCATCGGCAACGAATTTCTCTTCCGCCGGCTTGGCATGGACCAACAGCACGTCACCGTCGCAGTTGCGGGCGTTGCGGATCGCCTGGCCAGTCCCCACGGCCACCACGTTGACCTGGATGCCCGTCGCTTCGGCAAAGATCGGCAGCAGGTGATCGTAGAGCCCCGAGTTCGCGGTCGAGGTGGTCGACTGCACAAGGATGTCATCGGCCAGCGCCGCAGAGGGCAGCGACACGGCGCAGAGCAGCGCCGCAAGATGAAGCGGTTTCATGGAATATCTCCTCCGTAGGGTATTGAGTGAGGTCAGAGCACGAGGCCGCCCGAGACATGGGCCCGGGCCGCCGGCGTTCGGGGGCCTGCGAAAAAGCGGTCGGCGGCGGCCTGTTCGGCCACCCGCCCGCCATGCAGAAAGACGATCTCATCGGCCAGCCGGCGGGCCTGTCCGATGTCATGAGTCACGAGAATCACGCGGGTGCCGTTGCGCACGGCCTTCAGCACGATTTCCTCGATTCGGTTGACGGAGGCCGGGTCGAGGCTGGCGGTGGGTTCGTCCAGGAACAGAACCTCGGGCTCCGTTGCCAGCGCACGGGCCAGCGCCAGGCGCTGCGCCTCGCCACCGGACAGCAGGCGCGCGGGCTGTCGCGCCTTGTCGCCCAGGCCGACGTGATCCAGCAGGGCATCGCGGCGGGCTCGCGGCAGGTTGCGCGACTTCAGCACGAAATCGACGTTCGCGGCGACCGACCGGCGCAGCAGAACGGGTTTCTGGAACACCAGCGCCTGTCGCGATGTGACCTGACCGGGCGCGGCGCCATTCCAGTCGACCTCTCCCGCGTCGGGTTCAAGAAGACCGTGCAAAACCTTGAGGAGTTGCGTTTTTCCCGCCCCGTTCGGCCCCAGAAGGACGGTGCAGCCCGCCGGTCCCAGGTCCAGGTCCAGGCTGTTCAGGATACGGCGCCCGCCCAGGGTCAGGCACAGGCCCCGCACCCGCAGGGGAAGCAGGTTGGAGGCCGGGACAGCGCCCGCTGTCAGGGCCTCGGGTCCGTGGATGATGGCTTCACGCATAGGCTTGTCTCACGGCGGTCAGGCGCAGGCTGTGGACCAGGGCGTTGACCCCCAGTGCGAGGATCATCAGCACGATGCCCAGCCCCAGGGCCAGCGGCAGGTCCCCCTTGGAGGTCTCCAGCGCGATGGCGGTTGTCATGACACGGGTCATGTGGTCGATGTTGCCACCGACGATCATGACGGCGCCCACCTCGGCCACGGCGCGACCAAAGCCGGCCAGCGCCACGGTCAGCAGCGCGTAACGCGCATCCCAGAGCAGCGCCTGCACGGTCTGGCGGGTGTTCAGGCAGAGAGAGCGGAAGTGGTCGGCATATTCCGCATGCATGTCCTCGATCACCTGGCGCGACAGCGCGGCCACGATGGGGGCGATCAGGATGGTCTGGGCAATGATCATGGCGGCGGGCGTATAGAGCAGCCCCAGGAACCCCAGCGGCCCGGCCCGCGACAGGTGCAGGTAGACGATCAGCCCCACGACCACGGGCGGCAGGCCCATCAGCGCGTTCATCACCACCAGGACCGCCCCACGCCCCGGAAAGCGGTTGGTGGCGACCAGCGCGCCGATCGGCAGGCCGATGGCACAGGCGGCGACCGTGGCGGTCAGGCTGACACGCAGCGACAGGCCGACGATCTCGACCAGGTCGCCATCGCCCGAGAGGACAAGCGTCATCGCGACGGCAAGGGCCTCTCCCATGTCCTGCATGTCATCTCCTGCAAAATTTCCGGGGCGCACGCCCCGTTCTGTTCAGAAGGTATGAAAAGACAAGCCCAACCCGCAAGGAGAAAAGCGAGACATATTGGCCATAGCTCCAAGAAAACAAGGGGGCTGGCAGGTCAGAATGACCCGCCAGCCCGGATGTAAATTATGCTTAATTTTGCAACCATCAGAGGGCGTGTTTCCGAGGGTTCACTCGCCCCAGGTTGCGACCTTGCGATCCACGGTCTTGCGCGAAACGCCCAGCCGCCTTGCGGCTTCGGCCCGGTTGCCGCCGGACAGTTCCAGGACATGCATGATGTGCCGCTGCATCACCAGGTCGAGGTTCTCGATGGCCTGCACGCCGGTGACAGACCCGCTGCCCGCGAAATCCTCGGGGAAACTGCCCAGGATGACCGAGCGTTCCACGAGGTTGCGCAGTTCACGCACGTTGCCGGGCCAGGGATAGCGGCTGAGTTTCAAGAGCGTCTCGTCGTCCAGTTTCAGTTCCGGCAGGCCAAGCGCGCGGGAGAAATGCTGGATGAACAGCGCGGCAAGCTCGACGATGTCCTCGGATCGGTCGCTCAAGGGCGGCATCTCGATCCGCAGCACGTTGATGCGGTGATAGAGGTCCGCGCGGAACCGCCCGTCGTCAACCGCCTTGTCGAGATCGGTATTGGTGGCAAAGGTCAGGCGCAGATCCAGCGGGATCTCGCGTTCGGCGCGCAGGGGGCGGATGCGCTGATCCTCGATCACCCGCAACAGGGCCGCCTGCAGGGTTTCCGACATCTGTGCGACCTCGTCGAGGAACAGGGTGCCGCCATCCGCCAGCAGGAAGAGCCCCGGGCGCAGGCGGTCCCCCTCGACCTCGCCAAACAGTTCGGCCGCGATGCGGTCCGGCGCGATAGCGGCGCAGTTCACCGCCACGAAGGGCCGTTCGGCACGGCCGCCCATCTGGTGCAGCGTGCGCGCGGCCAGTTCCTTGCCCGTGCCGGTCGCGCCGGTGAACAGCACCGGCGTCGGCAGCGGCGCCAGCTTTTCCAGCATGGCGCGCACCGCCTGCATCGGCGCCGAGCGGCCCAGCAGGCGGGTTTCCCCCTCGGCCTGAAGGGCATGGCGCAACAGCCGGTTGTCACGGCGCAGCGCGCCGCGATCCAGCGTCCGCGCCACAGCGCCGATCAACTGGTTGGCGCGGAAGGGTTTCAAAACAAAATCGCTGACCCCGGCGCGCAGCGCGGCGATGGCGGTTTCGAGATCGGCATAGGCGGTGATCAGCACGGTTTCGGCATAAAGCCCCTTGCGCCGCTGTTCCCTGACCCAGTCAATGCCCGACCCGCCGGGCATCTTGTTGTCGACCACGATGACGTCGAACTGCGCCTCGTCCAGCCGCTCTGTCGCCTCGCGCGCCGATCCCGCCTCGGCCACGGTCTTGACTCGGGGGCCCAGCGTCTTGGCCAGGAAGTTGCGCATGCCCGGTTCGTCGTCGACGACCAGCACCGAGGCACCGCTGAGGGCCTGTCCATAATCATCCAGTGGGCTCATGGCTGACAGTCTAACCCGCCCGCCGGATCAGTCGAGCCGCACGTTGACGCCGGTCTGCTTGTCGGCGCTCGAGAATTTCATCTCGTTCAGCCCGTACCAGGCGCCGACGGCCAGCAGGATCATCGCGGCGAACCCCGAGAGCATGGCTTTCATTTGCTGTTTCCTTCACTTGCGGATTTGAGAAAGGCGATCAGGTCGGCCCGGTCCGAGCCTTTGGCGATCACCTGCATGGGCATCTTGGAGCCGGGAATGTAGTGGTCCGGGCCTTCGTCGAACAGGGCGTCTATGGTCTCTTCCGTCCATGCGAAGCCGGCTTCTGTCAGGGTGTCGGAATAGCTGTAGCCCGGCAATGTCCCGGCTTGGCGGCCAAAGACACCGTGCAGAGACGGCCCCGCCTTGCGCGACGGCCCCGGGGTCAGTGCGTGGCAGATCGAGCATTTGCGCATGAATTGCCGTTCGCCGTTGGACATGGTTTCGGGGTCGCGCAGAAAGCTGCGCTGGCCCGAGCCTTCGGGCGCGTCGAGTTCGTCCAGCAGGGCCACGGGCCAGGCATAGACGACATCTTCCAGCCCCCCCGCGTAGATCACCTGCCCGTCCGGGGCAAAGGCCAGCGCCCAGACCGGCCCATGCCGCATGGCGCGGAAATCGCGGGTGATGCGCCATTGCTCCGTGTCGACCATCATGATGTAGCCATGCCCGTCCCCGACCGCCAGTTGCGCCGTTTCGGCGTGCCAAGACAGGGCGAGAATCGGGCGGCGGTCGAGCGTGAAATCGGCGATCTGCTCGCCGGTCGCGGCGTCGATCACGCGGGTGCCGCCATCCACGGCACCATAGGCGATCCAGCCGGGGCCAATGACCAGCCGGTTGATGCCAAAACCATGTTCGACCAGCGGCAGGGGCGATCCGCCAGTGTCGAGGTTATATTGCAGCAGCACACCCTTGGAGGTCGCCGCATAGAGGAAACGCCCATCCGGCGAATGCGCCACGGCGTTCACGCCCGCACCGGGATAGGGCAGTTCCCCCGCCCTGCCCGCCTCTGTCAGTGGCCAGAGCCTGATGCTGCCGTCCCAGCTGCCACTGGCGGCATGGCTGCCGTCGGGCGCGACGGAAAGCGACGTCACCTTGCCCTTGTGTTTGCCCAGCAGGCGGTCGATCGGGCGCCATTGGCGCACGGCGAAATCGTCGCTGCCTGAGACCAGCACGCCCCCCGCCCCCCAGGTCAGCGCTGTAACCGCGGCCGCGTGCCCTTCCAGCCAGGTGGGCGCGCGCCCCGACCACAGCCCGACCGAGTTGTCGAAGCTGGCGCTTGTCACCTCACCGCCGGGAGAGATCGCCAAGGCCATGACGGGGCCGCCATGCCCCTTGAGCGTGGTGAATTCCTCCGCGCCCGCGGGCAGGGCCGCGAGCGCGAGGGCGAGCAGCGCGGCCCGCATCATTCCGCCGGGGTGGCCCCGGACTCCGGGGTCTTGCCGTCCTTCGCCTGGCGCGCCTTGACCTCATCGAGCCAGAGCGAGTGGTGTTGATGGGCCCAGGCCTCGTCGACCTCGCCCGAGCCCATCGCGTCAAAGGCGCCCTTCATTCCGATGGAGCCGATGTAGATATGCGCGATGATGATCGCCATCAGGACAAAGGCCACGATCGCGTGCCAGAGCTGTGCCAACTGCATTTCTTCCTGCGGGGCAAGGTCGGTCGGCAGAGCGCCATAGCCCGACCACTGGGGGATGCCGGTCTGGTTGACGATGCCAAAGGTCTTGGCAAAGAGCGGCAATTCGAACGGAAAGAGCAGCGAGAGGCCCGACAGAGAGATCGAGGCGCCCAGCAGGATCACCGACCAGAAGATGATCTTCTGCCCGCCGTTGAATTTCTTGGCCGGCGGGTGGTTCTTGCCGATGATGCCGCCCGCCTGGGCGAACCATGTGATGTCGGTGCGGTCGGGGATGTTGTGCCAGACCCACATGACAAAGACCATGACCAGCCCCAGCATGAAGGGCCAGGCCAGGTTGTTGTGCACGAATTTCGACGCGATCAGCAGCTGCGAGTTCAGCTCGGGGCCAAAGGTCGGCAAGATGAAGAAGCGCCCGAAGAGCGTCAGCAGGCCGGACAGGCCCAAGAGGACGAAGGACCCCGCCAGCAGCCAGTGCGCAAAACGCTCGATCGCCTGGAACCGGGTCACGGTGCGCCCGGTCATCGGCTCGTCGATGCCGATCCGGCCGCGTAGCAGGTAAAAGACGGCCAGCGCGACGATGGTGCCGATCAGCAGCCAGCCGCCATAGGTGGCCAGCGGCCCCTTGCGGAATTCGTACCAGGCCATGCCGCCATCCTGCACCAACACCTTGGCCACGTCCCCGCCGGCGGAGACGTTCACATCCGCCGCGTCATAGCGCAGCGCGCGCCACAGGTCGGGGTCCGAGGCGCCTCCAAGCGGGGCCAGCGCCAGCGGTGCATCCGGATCGGCGCCCGGCTGGCCGAACTCGCGCCGAAAGCTGAGATCGACCTCTTCGCCCCGTTGCCGGGCCAGGATGTCCTCCAGCGTCTGGGCGCCGCCGGTGGCCTTGCGCGCCTCGGCCAGGGTCGCCGGGTCGGTGCCCGTCTCTGCCGGCGCGGGCGGCCGGAAAATGAAGGTCAGCACGGCAAGGCCGGCCACCAATAGAATGAACCATCCGAAACCGCTGGAGCGTTGTGACATGACTGTCCCCGTCGAAAAGACACGCCGTGGACGCGGCAGCCGAGTTGGCGGCGCCGGAGGCCCGAGGCGTCATATTCTGCCATTGGCCAGAGGCCCGTGGATCACGGGCCCCTGCCATGAGATGGAATGATAGGGCGGGACAGGGCCCCGCCCAAAGGAGGCGTCAGCCGCCTTTCTGGTCGTAGGCGGTGCCCCAGCCCCAGGCGCCCGAGCCGAAGCCACGGGCGACCACGCGTTCGCGGTAGATGCCCGAGACCACGTCGCCGTCACCGGCAAGCAGGGCCTTGGTGGAACACATCTCGGCGCAGATGGGCAGCTTGCCCTCTGCGATCCGGTTGCGCCCGTACTTGGCGAACTCCGCGGTCGAGTGGGTTTCCTCGGGGCCGCCGGCACAGAAGGTGCATTTGTCCATCTTGCCGCGCGAGCCGAAGTTGCCCGCCTGCGGGAACTGCGGCGCGCCGAAGGGGCACGCGTAGAAGCAGTAGCCGCAGCCGATGCAGAGGTCCTTGGAGTGCAGGACCACACCTTCTTCGGTCTGGTAGAAGCAATCCACCGGACAGACGGCCATGCAGGGCGCGTCGGAACAGTGCATGCAGGCCACCGAGATCGAGCGTTCGCCCGGCGTGCCATCCTGGATCGTCACCACGCGGCGGCGGTTGATCCCCCAGGGCACCTCGTGTTCGTTCTTGCACGCGGTCACGCAGGCGTTGCACTCGATACAGCGCTCGGCGTCACAGAGGAATTTGGATCTTGCCATGTCTGTTTCTCCTTACGCTGCGGTGATCTTGCACAGGGTACATTTGGTTTCCTGCATCTGGGTCACCGAGTCGTAGCCGTAGGTCTGGGCGACGTTGGTGGATTCCCCAAGCACATAGGGATCCGCGCCGTCCGGGTACTTGGACCTCAGGTCTTCGCCCTGGAAGTGGCCGCCGAAGTGGAAGGGCATGAAGGCAACACCTTCGCCCACCCGCTGGGTGACCATCGCCATGACCTTGACCTTGCCGCCCTCGGGGCCTTCGACCCAGACATCCGAACCGTCGCGGATACCCAGGTTGTTGGCGTCCCGCGGGTTCACCTCGACGAACATGTTCTGCTGCAGTTCGGCCAGCCAGGGGTTCGACCGGGTCTCGTCCCCGCCGCCCTCGTACTCTACCAGTCGGCCGGAGGTGAGGATGATCGGGTAGTCCTGGCTGAAGTCCTGCTTCTGGATCGACGCATACATGGTCGGCAGACGGTAGAACTTGCGGTCCTCGTAGGTCGGGTAGTCGGCCACGAGGTCGCGGCGGTTGGTGTACAGCGGTTCGCGGTGCACCGGGATCGGATCCGGGAAGGTCCAGACGACCGCACGGGCCTTTGCGTTTCCGAAGGGGGCGCAGCCATGCTTGATCGCGACCCGCTGGATGCCGCCCGAAAGGTCGGTTTTCCAGTTGGTCTTGGGCCCGGCGATGCCGTCGATCACCGCGCGCTCTTCCTCGGTCAGGTCACCGTCCCAGCCAAGATCCATGAGCATCTGCATGGTGAACTCGGGATAGCCGTCCTGGATTTCGGATCCCACCGAGTAAACGCCATCGGCCAGCAGGTTGTCGCCGTTACGCTCGACACCGAAACGCGCCCGGAAGGTCAGACCGCCCTCTGCGACAGGCTTGGACATGTCGTAGAGATTGGGCGTGCCCGGGTGCTTCATGTCGGCTGTGCCCCAGCTTGGCCAGGGCAGACCGTAATAGTCGCCGTCGGCCGGGCCACCCACCGCCTGAAGGGTGGTGCGGTCAAAGGTGTGCTGGTTCTCCATGTGCAGCTTCAGCCGCTCCGGAGACTGGCCGGTATAGCCGATGGTCCACATGCCCTTGTTGATCTCGCGCAGCGTGTCCTCGACATTCGGCGTGATGCCGTCGTCCTCCAGCGCGATGTTGCGGAACATGCGATCATGAAAGCCGAACTTCTTGGCGAAGAGACCGATGATCTCCTGGTCGGGCTTCGACTCGAAGAGCGGATCGACAACCTTCTGACGCCACTGCAGCGAGCGGTTGGAGGCGGTCACCGACCCGTAGGTCTCGAACTGCGTGGCTGCGGGCAGCAGGTAGACACCATCCTCACGGTCATGCAGCACGGCGGAAACGGTGGGATACGGGTCGACGACGACCAGCATGTCCAGCATCTCCATCGCCTTCTTCATCTCGACCATGCGGGTCTGAGAGTTCGGCGCATGGCCCCAGAGCACCATGGCCCGGACCGTGTTCGGCTGGTCCATGTTCTCGGGGTCTTCAAGGACACCGTCGATCCAGCGGCTGACCGGGATACCGGTCTCGAACATCAGGTTCTTGTCCTTGCCGTCCGCGCCCTTGAGCGTGTCGAACTGGGCCGAAAGCCAGTCGAAGTCTTCCTCCCAGACGCGCGCCCAGTGCTGCCACGATCCCTTGGCCAGGCCGTAGTAGCCGGGCAGCGTGTGCGATAGAACACCGAGATCGGTCGCGCCCTGCACGTTGTCATGGCCACGGAAGATGTTGGTGCCGCCACCGGAGGTGCCCATGTTGCCCAGCGCGAGCTGCAGGATGCAGTAGGCGCGGGTGTTGTTGTTGCCATTGGTGTGCTGGGTGCCGCCCATGCACCAGATCACGGTGCCGGGACGGTTGTTGGCCAGCGTCCGGGCCACGCGGCGCAGCTGCGAACCGGGCGTTCCGGTGACGCGTTCGACCTCTTCGGGGGTCCACTTGGCCACTTCCTCGCGGATCTGGTCCATGCCCCAGACACGGGTGCGGATGAACTCCTTGTCCTCCCAGCCGTTCTCGAAGATGTGCCAGAGGATCCCCCAGACCAGCGCCACGTCGGAACCGGGACGGAAGCGGACGTATTCATCCGCATGGGCCGCCGTGCGGGTGAACCGCGGGTCGCAGACGATCAGCGGCGCATTGTTCATCTCCTTGGCGCGCAACACGTGCAGCAGCGAGACCGGATGCGCCTCGGCGGGGTTGCCACCGATGATGAAGATCGCCTGGCTGTTGTGGATGTCGTTGTAGGAGTTGGTCATGGCGCCGTAGCCCCATGTGTTCGCAACACCCGCAACGGTGGTCGAGTGGCAGATCCGCGCCTGGTGGTCGACGTTGTTCGTGCCCCAGTAGCCGGCGAATTTGCGGAACAGGTAGGCCTGTTCGTTGGAATGCTTGGCCGAGCCCAACCAGTAGACAGAGTCAGGTCCGCTTTCCTCGCGGATCTTCATCATGCCGTCGCCGATCTCGTCGATGGCCTGCTCCCACGAGATGCGGACCCATTCGCCGTTCTCTTTCTTCATCGGGTACTTCAGGCGGCGCTCGCCGTGGGCGTGTTCGCGCACCGAGGCCCCCTTGGCGCAATGGGCGCCCAGGTTGAAGGGGCTGTCCCAACCGGGCTCCTGCCCGACCCAGACGCCGTCGCTGACTTCGGCGATGACGGTGCAGCCCACGGAACAGTGGGTGCATACGGATTTCTTGAGCTCCACCGCGCCGAGGGCGGCGGCAGAGGCGGCGCTGGCCTGTTTCACGGTGCCGCCGGTGGCGGCAATGGCGGCAATCCCACCGATGGCCAGACCCGAGCCGCGCAGAAAGGCGCGGCGGTCAACCGAGGCGTTGGCGGCCTCGGAAAGGATACTTGTCCGCTGGGGGCGTCGCGCAACCCCGTTGGTCTTTTTCCTCAACATGGTTTTCTCTCCCTTGCGCGCCTTTTGAGGGGCGCGGGACTCTGACGATGGCCTGAGGCAGTCGGGCGTCACGCAACCAGTCGCCTTGGGCCGTTACATGCTTTGACCGGACGCTGCCGGACAGAGCGGGCGCCGCCTCAGAAGCGGGCGCTGTCGTAGAAGGCGCGGGTATGCGCCGTGTCCTGCATCTTTTCTGATGTCAGGTCAGGCTCGGCGGGACCGGCTTCGGCCGCCTGGCCGCTGGCGATCGCAACCGCGGCCGCGGGGGCCGAGACGCTTGCCAGCTTGAGGAAATTCCGGCGCGAGGCCTTGGTTTCCTGGGTCATGAAAGTTGCTCCTTTCACGGGTTGAGGGACGGTCACCCGCCCCGGGATGGGTGCGTATCCGAACGCACCCGGCGAAATCCTCACTCGCCGCTCATGCGGAACCCCTCGGCCTCGATCTCCATGAAGAGCCGTCCGACGGTGGCCACGGGGGCGTAGAAGACAGAGTTCTTGGCGCCTTCGAGGTCGGCGTAGAAATGCCCCGCCCAGGGGCCGATGTGCTTGTTGAAGAACTGGCGCTGCGCATCCAGGCTGGCCGGCGCGCCAAAGCGCCCCACGATCATCGCGCCCATCATCTCCATCAGCGAGGCGATGTTGTCCTCGGGTTCGAACACGTTGTCGGCGCGTTCCAGCCCCTGCCGCACCATGTCCTGCCGAAGCAGAGCCAGCGGTTTCTCGTTCAGGAAGCCGGTCAGGTAATAAGAGGCGTAGGGCAGCAGTTCGCCCCGGCCCAGGCCGATGAACAGCTTGTTGTATTCGCTGGTCGCGGTCTTGGGCTTTGTGACCTTGGCCAGTTTCGCCAGGGTGCCGATGGCCTGCCCCATCTCTGTCGCGTCGCCGGACAGGCCGGCGGTCTGCGCCAGCAGCATCTCGTTCGGCGGCCCGGCCAGCAGCAGCCCGAGGAAATTGTAAAGATCGGCGCGCAGCCGGTCTTCTTCGGCGATCTGGCGGGTTTCGGCGGTGTTTGTCATCGGGTCCTTGTCGGTCGTCATGTGCTGGTCTCGAAGCGAAAGCGCATCCGGCGCGGGGCGGCGGCATAGGTCTCTGGTTCAACTTTCGGTTCGGAATGGGCCAGAGGCGCCGGTTCGGGGGCCGGGGCCGGTGGTGCCACGTTGGCATCTGTGTCGTCGGCGTCTGTGGCGACCGCGTCCCGGACCTGATCCGGGGCCTCGTCGATCGCATCCCTTTCGGCATTGGCGGCGCGGGCCTCTGCCTCGGCCTGTTCCACCGCCTTGTCGAACATGCCCTTGCCGACCTGGTAGAGCGATTGCAGGTTCTCGACCACGCGGGCGGCATCGGTGAAGTCATCGCCGTAATCGACCAGCCCATCGACATTGGCCAGCACCGGGTTCAGCCGCCACAGCCGCCGCAGGGCGCGGGTCTTGAGCCGTTGCGGCGCCACCGCCTTGAGCAGCGCCTGCACCTGGGCGGGATCCTCCATCTCTTCGGGAGCGGGCAGGTTCAGCTCGGCCAGGATCTCCTCGTCCGGGCGGTCCTCCAGCGCGCGCTGCTGCTCGGCCTCGGCGGCCTGCTGTTCGGCCCGGGTCTCGGCCCTGTCCTCGGCGGCAACGGCTGCGCGGCGGCGCGACCAGAAATCTGCGGGCGACCGGCTCAATTCATACGCCTCCGTTGCTGCGCGGGCGAGGCATAGACATCCTCCAGCTTGCCGATACGCGGATCGCCCACGCCATCCTCGACAAGGTCGATGCGCTTCTTGTCCCGCTTGCGCTTGATGAAGACCTCTTCCTCGTGGAACTCCTCGACGAAGTTGGCCACCAGCGCGTAGAGCGCGGGCGGCATCGGGACCTTCTCGATGATTTCCTCGCCGCTGTCGGAATAGTCCTGCGCCTCGTAGGGCGAGGCGGTCACGGTCAGCACCTCCAGCGGGGCCTCTCCCTCTGTCGCCTCGCGCAGGATGACGTAGACGCTGGGCTGCTTGGCCGAGAGTTCGTGCAGGTAGGCGTCCGTATCGGCGCCGTGCAGTTCCAGCGGCACGGTCGCGGCATGGTACTCGGTCACCTCGCCCTCGGTGCGCAGGACGCGCCAGTCGGCGGCACCGGCGCCGGGCATGACGGCGGATGCGGTCCAGACCCACTTCGCCCATCGAGTCACGCCAGGGGCGCGTCTCAGCACAATGCCCAGCGGCATGGTCCGGTACGCCTTCGGATTGTGGATCACGGTGGTCCTCCCTTGACAGGAGTTTGATCCGGCAACCTTGCCGAACGAAAGCGAAAAACGGCGTACCGCGGTATTCCGCGCCCGAAACGGTCAATTTGGGCAGCCGCGACAGGGGCGCCACCGGGCCACGGACGTTTTGTCCAACCTGACATTTTTGCTCGGAAAAGCGGCGTTTTGAGAATGCTCGAATCAGCCGCAGCGCAGCATCCCGAATGCGTCCGTTTCGGCGGTTTGGCTGACCGGGATAAACGGTTGTGGAGGGCCGCGAATCATGGCTAGGCTCCACCGGCGCAGCACGAAACAGGCACCGTCAAGCGTGCTTTGAGGGGAGGGCAAGACAATGGTCAAGTCATTGATAACATGCGACTGCCTGGGGACGCAGCAAGTCGATTCCCAGGCCCTGTCACGGACCACCGGGCTGGAGGTATCCCCACCCTGTTCGGCCCTCTGCACCAGCCAGATCGACCGGGCCGCCGCCGCCCTTCAGGGGGGTGACACGATTTTTTGCTGTACCCAGGAGTCCCGGATTTTCGAGGCCCTGGCAGAGGAAATGGACCTGCCGGCGCCGCCGGTACTGGACCTGCGCGACCGGGCCGGGTGGAGCGCGGAGTCCGCCTCTGCAGTACCCAAAATGTCCGCCCTGATCGCCGAGGCATTGCTGCCCGCCGCGCCGGAAAAGACGCTCGACGTGATTTCCGAGGGGCTGTGCCTGGTCCTCGGGGCGCCGGATGTCGCCCTGCCCGCCGCCGAGCAACTGGCGCCGCATCTGGGGGTAACGGTTCTCTTGCCCGAGGGATCGGAAGTTCCGGACAGCCGCGCCTATGACGTGGTGACGGGCCGCCTGCGGCAGGCACAGGGCGCACTGGGGCAATTCCGCGTGGTGATCGACGCCCTGCGGCAGGTCGAACCGGGCGGGCGCGGTGCCTTTGTCCTGACCGATCCGCAAGACGGCGGCGCCTCGGACTGCGACGTGATCCTCGACCTGCGGGGCGACACCCCGCTGTTCCCCGCGCATGAAAAGCGCGAGGGTTACCTGCGGGCAGATCCCGCACACGCGCCCTCTGTCGCAACGGCGGTCATGGCGGCCACGCATCTTGTCGGCACCTTCGAAAAGCCGCTTTACGTCCGGACAGAGGCGTTGCTTTGCGCCCATTCGCGGGCCGGGCAGACGGGCTGCACTCGCTGTCTCGACCTGTGTCCCACGGGCGCGATCTCGCCCGAGGGCGATCACGTGACGGTCGATCCGATGATCTGTGCCGGCTGCGGTGCCTGTTCGGCGGCCTGCCCCTCGGGCGCCATCAGCTATGACGCGCCGCCGGTCGACCTGACCTTTCGCCGGGTGCAGACACTGGCCAAGGCCTACCTGGATGCGGGCGGCAGCGCGCCGCGCCTCTTGGTGCATGACGCGCATGGGGCAGAGATGATCCGCCTCTCCGCCCGGCACGGGCGCGGACTGCCGCGCGACGTGATCCCGATGGAACTGCCCGTCGTGGGCGCCTTCGGACATGCCGAAGCCGTGGCCGCGCTGGCGGCGGGCTTTGCGTCAGTCACCTTGCTGCCCGGACCGGGGGCGGACCGCGATGCCCTGGCGGCGCAGCTGGCGCTGGCCGGGGCAATCGCGGGCGGGAACCGGGTGCACCTGCTGGACACGCCCGACCCCGACGCGATGAGCGATGCACTTTATGACGAAACCGCCCCTGCCCCGGTGGCAGAGCCGGTGCGCCCCCTTGGCACCCGGCGGCAGGTGACACGGCAGGCCGCCCGCGCACTGCACGGGGATGAGGCGCAGCTGCCCCTGCCCCAGGGCGCCCCCTATGGCGCCGTGCTGGTGGATACGGATGCCTGTACGCTCTGCCTGTCCTGTGTTTCGCTCTGCCCCTCTGGTGCGCTTGGCGACAACCCGGACCTGCCGCAGCTGCGCTTTCAGGAGGACGCCTGCCTGCAATGCGGGATCTGCGCCACGATCTGCCCGGAACAGGCCATCACGCTGGAACCCCGCCTGGACCTGACCGAGACGGCCCTGCGGCAAGAGGTGCTGAACGAGGAAGAGCCCTTTGCCTGCGTCGACTGCGGCACGCTCTTCGGGTCGAAATCCGCCATCGACCGGATCACCGAGAAACTCTCGGGGCACGCCATGTTCCAGGATCCGGAGAAGCTGCGGATGATCCAGATGTGCGACGATTGCCGGGTCAAGGCGCAGATGGGCGTTTCGGACAATCCCTTTGCGATGGGAGAGCGGCCCAAGGTCCGCACGACCGAGGATTACCCGTCCAAGCGCCGGGATCACTGACCGTGACGGACCCCGCCCTGCCCCGGACGCTACTGGAACTCCAGCGGCGCGCCCAGGTCCGCGGCCTGAATCGCGGCGACATAGGCGACGATGGCCTCGACCTCGTCCAGCGTCATGCGGACCGGCGCGATGGGCGAGGGCCGGTTGTCGGGAAAGGGCAGTGTCACCCCCTCGACCACGGTGAAGGCCGGGTGCGGATTCAGCGCGTAGAAGGCATAGAACCGATCCTCCCAGTCCGGCAGCGCCCGCAGCACCATGAAACTGGGGGTCGAACCGATGCCGAAGCCGCGCGTCTTTTCGTCGATCACATGGCAGCGGACGCATTTGGCGCGGCTGACCCTGTGACCCAGTTTCGCGTCGCCGTCGATCACCACGGTCTCGACATCTTCGGTCTCTTCCGGCGGCGGGCCGAACAGCGGCGCACCGTCGGGTGCGAAACTTGCCACCGTGTTGAGGCCGACCTCGGATGTCAGCCAGTCCGCGAAACGCCCGGTGCCCGCGTGATCCGCAGAGGTCACCTCAAGGTGCCAGACCCGTTCCGGCCCCGCGAACAGCGGATCCCCCGTTGCGCCCAGCGCGATATCGGCCTTTTCCGGGTCCTCGACCAGTTCCACCCGCACCCGCGTCTTGAGCGTGAAGCGCGGAAGGATATGTTGGACAAGACCGCTGTCGACAAGCGCCGCGGGCGCATGCAGGCGGACGGGGCGCGGGTCGTCCTGGGCGACAAGCGCGAGGGGAACAAGCGACAGGCCAAGCGCAAGTGCGCTGGAAATGAAAGAAAGACGCAGGGTCATCGGGTCATGCTAGGCCCCCGCCCTGCCATGCGTCAAATGAAAGGGACCAGACCATGAGCGAAGACTTCAACATGTCGATGCGCAAGTTTCTGAAGCAGGTCGGCGTGACCTCGCAGCAGGCCATCGAGGAAGCGATGCGCAATACCGATACCGCCGGCAAGACCTATGCCGTCAAGGCCGTCGTGACGATCCCCGAACTGGGCCTGAGCCACGAGGTCACCGGCGAGATCAAGGGTCAGGAATGACCCGGACGACGCTTGGACGCGACGCCGTCCTGGAAGTGCTGAAAACCGTCGCCGACCCGGTTGCGGGCGGCGACATCGTGGCCAGTGGCGTGATGCGGGCGCTGAATGTCGAGGATGGCAATGTCCGCTTCGTCATGGAAATCGCGCCGCAACACGCCGAGGCCTATGGCAAGGTCAAGGCCGAGGCAGAGGCCCGGCTGGGCGCGTTGGACGGGGTCGAAAAGGTCGCCATCGTGCTGACCGGCCACTCCGAAAAGGCACCGCCGGACCTTGGCATGAAGAAAAAGGCCGAACCGCAGGGCCCGCAGAAGATCCCCGGGGTGGACCACATCATCGCCATTGCCAGCGGCAAGGGCGGCGTGGGCAAATCCACCGTCTCCTCGAACCTCGCCTGTGCGCTGGCGGCGCAGGGGCGGCGCGTCGGCCTGCTGGATGCGGACGTCTACGGGCCCTCGCAGCCGCGGATGCTGGGCGTCTCGGGGCGGCCCGCCTCGCCCGACGGCAAGACAATCCTGCCCCTGCGCAATCACGGCGTCACCATGATGTCGATTGGCCTGATGACCAACGAGGACCAGGCCGTGGTCTGGCGCGGGCCGATGCTGATGGGCGCGCTGCAACAGATGATGATGCAGGTGCAATGGGGCGCGCTGGACGTGCTGCTGGTGGATCTGCCGCCGGGCACCGGCGACGTGCAGATGACGCTGAGCCAGAAGGCGCATGTCGATGGCGCGATCATCGTCAGCACGCCGCAGGACGTGGCGCTGCTGGACGCGCGCAAGGGCATCGACATGTTCCGGCAGCTAAATGTTCCGATCCTTGGTATGATCGAGAACATGAGCACGCATATCTGTTCCAACTGTGGACATGAGGAACATGTCTTTGGCCACGGCGGCGTGGCGGCAGAGGCCCAAAAGCTGGGCGTGCCCCTCTTGGCCGAGGTGCCGCTGGACCTGCAGATCCGGCTGGCAAGCGACGGCGGCGCGCCGATCGTGACCTCAAAGCCCGACAGCGCCCAGGCGCAGGCCTTCCACGCCATCGCCAGCGCGCTGGTGGCAGAGGGCGTCGCATGAGCGGGATCACCGAGCCGCTGACCTTCCCGCCCGCGATGAGCGGCGAGGAGGTCGGCGGCGATCCCTTTGACGGCGCGGTGATGCGGGCGATCCGGGGCTGCGACGCGGGCCTTGTCTGCTATCGCATCGCCGCGGACCGCATGGGCGCCGCGCTGGTCATGACGCCCGAGGTGCCGCTGAAACAGGCCATGGTCATGCTGCCGCTTTGCGGCGTGGGGTTCCAGAACGCGCTTGGCGCGCTGGCCCCGCCCGAGGTGGCGGTCCACCTGGCCTGGGCGGGCGGCATCCTGGTCAACGGCGCCGCCTGCGGCGCCTTCCGAGCCTGTGCCTCGACCCAGGACCCCGAGGAATTCCCCGACTGGCTGGTGGTCGGGTTCGAGTTGCCCCTGACCCTGGCCGCCATTCCGGGCGAGGTGCCCGACCAGACGGCCCTGTTCGAGGAAGGCTGCGCCGAGGTCGCGCCCGAACGTCTGGTCGAGGCCTGGGCGCGGCACACGCTGAACTGGATTGCCCGCTGGGAAGACGAAGGCGCCAAGGCGCTGCATTCGGAATGGCGTGGTCTTGCGCATGGATTGGGGGAAACCGTGGTGCAGGACGGCTGGCCCGGCACCTTTCTTGGCGTGGACGAGGCGTTCGGGATGCTCCTGCGCGACAGCGAGACCACCCACCTGATCCCCTTGACGACCCTTCTGGAGGAGGCCCCATGAAACTGGCCCGTGCCATCCATTTCGACGAAAGCGACCAGCATGTCTTTGCCAGCCCCGCGCGCACAGGCGAGTGGTGCATCTCCGGCGGGTTCGAGTTTTCCAACTGGACCGAGGGCGACCTGGCCGGCAAGTCACGGCAGGCCTTTGCCAACGGCTGGTTCGGGCTGGAAACCGGCGGGCGGGTGACATTCGTCGCCGTGACCGAAGCCGAACCGGCAGAGGTCAATGCCTTGACGGACCTGCTGGCACAGCATTTCGTGACCTACTACGGCGCGCCCTCCCTCGAGGCGGCACGACCCGTCGCACAGGACGAGATCGCCCACATGGCCGATCTCTGCGAGGACCACCCGGCCAATACCCTGCTGACCGTCGCCCGGGAACTGACCGACTCCGGCGTGCGCGAGGCCTACCGCGTGATCGAGGCGCAGGCGGCCGGGCTGGAACAATTCGCGATTCATGGATCGCTCGACGAGTAATCGGCCAAGGCGCGGGCGCGTGCCCGCGCTGTCGGTGCGCCTGCGCCTCCTGGTGCTGGCGCTGGCACCGCTGACGGTGCTGATGCCGCTGTTGCTGGTGCTGGGCATGACGCGCTGGACCAGTGACTACGACGAACTGCTGATCGCCAACGTCGAATCCGACCTGCGCATCGCCGAGCAATACCTGGCCCGCATCATGGAGACGACCGGCGATGAGCTGACCGGTGTCGCCGAAAGCGCCGAGTTCGGGCGCGTTCTGGCAGCCAGCGGCCCGGCGCTCGACAGCTACCTTGCCGAAAAGCGCGAGGCGCTGGAACTGGATTTCCTCTATTACCTGTCAGAGGAGGCGACGCTGGGCGATGCCTCGCGCTGGCCGGTGATCGTGGCGGCGCTGGATGGCCGCCCCGCGACCGAGATCGACATCCTCTCGGGCGCGGACCTGGCCGCCCTGCCCGGTCTGCTGGATGCCCGCGCCCGTATCCCGCTGATCGAGACGGAGGCCGCCGTCCCCACCGAACGCGAGGTCGAGGATCGCGGCATGGTGGTGCATTCCGCGGCGCCGGTCCTGCTGGACGGTCATCACGGCGTGCTGGTGGGGGGCATCCTCTTGAACCGCAACCTGCAGTTCATCGACACGATCAACGCGCTGGTCTACCTGAATGCCGTGACCGGCGGCGAACGCCAGGGCACGGCGACGCTGTTCCTGGACGATGTGCGTGTCTCGACCAACGTGCGGCTATTCGAGGACGTGCGCGCGCTGGGAACGCGGGTGTCGGCGGTGGTGCGGCAACAGGTTCTTGGCGAGGGCAAGACCTGGCTGGACCGCGCCTTCGTGGTCAACGACTGGTACATCTCGGGCTACCTGCCGCTGACCGACAGTTTCGGCGAGCGCGTGGGAATGCTCTATGTCGGCTTTCTGGAGGCGCCCTTCGCGGCGGAAAAACGCGACGCGATCCTGTGGATGCTGGCGGCCTTCGTCGGCGTTCTGGTCCTGTCGGTGCCGCTGTTCCTGACCCTGGCGCGGGGCATCTTTGCGCCGCTGGAACGGATCACCCGCACCATGCAGCGCGTGGGCCGCGGCGACCTCTCGGCCCGCTACGGCGATGTGGGCGCGCGCGACGAGATCGGCCAGGTGGCGGCGCATCTGGACGACCTGCTGGGCCAGGTCCAGGACCGCGACAAGCGCCTGCGCGCCTGGGCGGATGAGCTGAACCAGCGTGTCGAGGAACGCACCGCCGAGTTGCGCGAGGCCAATGCCAAGCTGGAAGAGACCTATCGGCAACTGGTCATGAACGAGAAACTCGCCTCGATCGGGGAAATCACCGCTGGCGTCGCGCATGAGATCAACAACCCCGTCGCGGTCATCCAGGGCAATGTCGACGTGATCCGCGAGACGCTGGGCGACAAGGCGCAACCGGTCAAGACAGAGCTGGACCTGGTCGACCGGCAAGTCGCCCGCATCGACGCGATGGTCGGCAAGCTGCTGCAATTCGCCCGCCCCGGAGAATTCCACGCCTACGAGGACTCTGTCTCGCTTGGCCCGCTGGTCGAGGATTGCCTGCTGCTGGTCGAACATGTGCTGTCGAAAAGCGCCATCCGGGTCGAAACCGATTTTCACGAAGCGCCCGAGGTGCATGTCGATCCCGGCGAGATGCAGCAGGTCATCATCAACCTCGTCATGAACGCCACGCAGGCGATGGGCCATGACGGCACGCTGACCCTGACCCTGAGCGCCGAAGACAGAGACGGCAGGCCGGGCGCCTGCCTGAGCGTGCAGGACAGCGGCCCGGGCCTGTCCGAAGGCGCGATGGAGGCGGTCTTTGACCCGTTCTTCACCACCAAGCAGGGCGAAGGCACCGGGCTGGGCCTGTCGATTTCTCAGACACTGGTGCAGCGGGCGGGCGGGCTGATCACGGCAACCAATACCCCCGAGGGCGGCGCCCTGTTCCGGGTCTGGCTGCCCGCGGCATGAGCCCCGCGTATTTCACCAAAGCGGCCCTTTGCGGCCCTGTACCCGCCACTTTCCCGCGCCATGACGGGGCCAGGATATGCGCAAGGATCGCGGGATGACAGGACAGGCCAGCCTTCCCCAAGGCACCCTGCCGGGTGCGACCAGCCCCGCCGGGGCGCTGGCCGCCGACCTGCGCACCTTGACCGCCTTTCGCTTTTTCGCCGCCTTCTGGGTCTTTCTGTTCCATGTCCGCGTGCGGATCGAACCGGGCACGGGGCTGGGCTGGGACATCGTCGAGAACGGCGCGCGGGGGGTGGATTTCTTCTTTATCCTGTCGGGGTTCATCATCGCCCATGTCTACGAAGGGCAGATCACCTCGGGGCGGTTCTCTTTGCGGCGGTTCCTGTGGAAACGCTTTGCGCGCATCTATCCGCTGCACCTGGCGATGCTGCTGATCTTCCTGGCCCTGGCGGTGCTGGGCAACAACCGGCATGACGGGGTGATCGCCTCTGTGCTGATGCTGCACAGCTGGGCGCTGACAGAGGGGCTGGTGCTGAACGGGCCCAGCTGGACGATCTCGGCCGAGATGTTCGCCTATCTGCTTTTCGGGCTGCTGGCGGTGCGCCGCTACCCGACATGGGCGCTGCTGATCGCCCTGGCGCTCAGCGCCGTCGGGGTGCATCTCTTTGCGCTCAGCCTAGGCAAGACGGCATTCCTGCACCTGACCTGGGATTTCGGCGCCCTGCGCATCCTGCCCCTGTTCATCCTGGGCATGGTGCTGCGCCGGATCGCGCCGCAGGTGTCGATGCGGCTGGGGCTTGTCGCCGGGGCGGTCGGGCTGCTGACCCTGCCCCTGCTGGCCGGCCAGCTCGACCCGGGGTATGAATTGCTGCTGCCCTTCTGCCTGCTGATCGTGGCGGGCGCGCGTCTTTCCGAGGCGCCCTGGCTGCCCACGAACAGCCGGGTCATGGTCTATCTCGGAGAGATTTCCTACTCGACCTACATGATCCACGTCCTGGTGATCAAAGCCTGCTATGACTACGCGCCCAAGCTGGGGTTTGCGACCCCCGGTTGGCCGCTGGTGGGGGTGATCGTGATCGCCGGATCGGCGCTCAGCTACCACCTGATCGAACGCCCCGCGCGCCGGTTTCTCAACCGTTTCCTATGAACACCTCTGCCGGGGCGCCCCGGTGGAATCCGCCCTGATTCCGTGGGGTTGCCCGCGGGTTTTTATCCGACTAAAATTGTCGGATTGACAAATCATACAGAAATAGTCAGCTTTATGTCATCCCAGCCAGCCCCTCGAATCCGGGCCAAGCCAATGACGTAATCCGGCACGCGGAGACCCATGATGCTGAACGCCAGCGACATTGCCGCAGATCCCCGGACCCCCGGCGGGGGCGACCGGCGGCCCGTGACACTTGGCTTTTCCACCCTGTTTTCCATCGAACGCCTGTTCGACCGGATCGAAGACAATTCGGAGGGACGGACATGGGACTGAACACCGCCCCCGACAACAGCCAGGCGGACCCCCTGCCCGTCTATGACGCCCGAGACCTGACCGAGGGCGGCGACCTGGCCCGCATCCGCCTGGCCGACCAATTGTATATCCTGCGCATCACCCGCGCCGGCAAACTGATCCTGACGAAATGAGCGGCATGGTCGAAAGAGGCGGCGCGCCGGTCGGTTACCTGTCAGAGCTTGGCCCGGTCGAGGCAGGCGCGGTCCTGTACCTGCGGCTGTGGAACGACGGCGATGCCGCCCGCACCGAGGTCTGGAGCGATTTCGCCCGACACCTGGGCAGCACCGAGGGCCGCCATGCCCTGGGCGTCTTCGAGGACCTCTGTGCGCTTTGCGCGCGCCATTGCCGGCGCCCGCTGATGCGCCACCACGTCACCTGCAAATGCCTGGGCGCCGACGAGTCCTGCTTTGCCACCTTCATCGGATACGCCAGCGAAGGCCAGCGCGAGGATGCGCTGTTGCTGGCGATGACGCTGGTGCGGCCCGACATCGCCCCGATCCTGGCCGCGCTGGCCGAGGAGTTCGGCCTGGCGCTGCGCCGCATGACCAGCCGAACCCCCGCCGGGACACCGCGCAAAGCGGGCCCGAACGCTCCGCGGACACTGCACTAGCAAACGCCAAGAGGACAAAGACAGTGAAGATCAAGACCACCCGGACCCTTGCGACCAGCGCGCTGGCGCTGACCCTTGCCACCGGATCCGCCCTTGCCGAGGTTTCCAGGGCCGAGGTTCTGGACAATTACGCCGACATCGCCGAGGCCATCTACGGCGACAGCCTGATCGCCGCCCAGCGCCTGCAAATGGCCGTCGACGCGCTGATCGCGGACCCTTCGGCGGAAACCCTGCAGGCGGCGAAATCCGCCTGGCTGGCCGCCCGCGTCCCCTACCAGCAGAGCGAAGTCTACCGTTTCGGCAATGCAATCGTCGACGACTGGGAAGGCAAGGTGAACGCCTGGCCGCTGGACGAAGGCCTGATCGACTACGTTGACGTGACCTATGGCGGCCCGACCGACGAAAACGCGCTGGCCGCGATGAATGTCGTCGCCTCGCCCTCGCTGACCATCTCGGGCGAGACCGTGGATGCGGCCGAGATCACCCCTGCCCTGCTGTCCGACACCCTGCACGAGGCCGACGGCGTCGAGGCCAACGTGGCCACTGGCTATCACGCCATCGAGTTCCTGCTCTGGGGCCAGGACCTGAACGGCCATGCACATGGCGCCGGCAACCGCCCCTGGACCGACTATGCCCGGGGCGAAGCCTGCACCAACGACAACTGCGACCGCCGCGGAGACTACCTCAAGGCCGCGACCGACCTGCTGGTCTCGGACCTCGAATGGATCACCGCGCAGTGGGCAGAGGGCGGCGAGGCCCGCAGCACCCTGATGGCAGACGAGGCTGCCGGGATCACGGCGATGCTGACCGGCATGGGCTCGCTCTCTTACGGGGAACAGGCGGGCGAACGGATGCGCCTGGGCCTGATGCTGAACGACCCCGAGGAAGAGCACGACTGTTTCTCGGACAACACGCACAACAGCCACTACTACGACGGATTGGGCATCCAGAATGTCTATCTTGGCGAATATGTCCGCATCGACGGCTCGCTGGTCAGCGGCCCGTCCCTGGCAGACCTTGTCGCCGAAACCGATGCCGCGCTGGACGCCGAGATGCAGGGCAAGCTGGCGCGTACGATGATGGCACTTGGCCGGATCAAGTCCGCCGCCGAGGCCGGGTTCAGCTATGATATGATGCTGGAACGCGGCTCGGACGCCGGTGAAGCGCTGGTCATGGGCGGCGTCAACGGGTTGATCGACCAGACCCGCAGCATCGAACGCATCGTCGCCGTTCTGGGCGCCGAGGGCACCGCCATCGAAGGCTCGGACAGTCTCGACGACCCCGACGCCGTCTTCCAGTAAAACCAACCGGATCCGCCGCCATGATCATCTGTCATTGCCAGAACATCACCGATCACGACATTCATTCCGCCATCGATTGGATGCGGGCGGCGGACCCTGAAACCCTCATCACACCAGGCAAGATCTATCACGCATTGGGAAAGGCCGCGGATTGCGGCGGTTGCATGCCGCTTTTCCTTGGCACCATGCGCAAGAATCAAAACTTGGAAGTCCCCATGCACCTCCGTACCCTCAGGGATGGAGCAACACAGGAAACCCGACCATGCAAGGCGACCCGAAAGTCATCGACTACCTGAACCGCGCTCTGCGCAGCGAGCTGACGGCGATCAGCCAGTACTGGCTGCATTACAAGCTGCAAGAGGATTGGGGCCTGGGCCACATGGCCAAGAAGAGCCGCGAAGAAAGCATCGAAGAGATGAACCACGCGGACAAGCTGATGGAACGGATCGTCTTTCTGGAAGGCCACCCCAACCTGCAAAAGCTGGACCCGCTGCGCATCGGCCAGACGCCCAAGGAGACGCTGGAATGTGACCTGGCGGCCGAACAGGAGGCCCGCGCGCTCTACAAGGAGGCCCGCGAATACTGTCACGAGGCCGGCGACCACGTCACCAAGGAGCTGTTCGACCAGCTGCTGGCCGATGAAGAAGGTCATATCGACTTTCTCGAAACCCAGCTTGACCTGCACGACCGTGTCGGCGCCGAGAATTATGCCCACCTCAACGCATCGAAGATGGATGAAGCCGAGTAAGCTGGCCTGCCTTGCTGTCCTCATCGGGCCCGCCGCAGTGGCGGGCCCTCTTGATGAACCGCATCTGAAATTCACGCCCCGCACACCGGCAGAAGATGCACGCATCGCCAAAGTGCTGGCGCCGCCCACCGAATTCGGTTCGCCGGAACGGTTCGAGGACAAGCCCGCCGGCGCCGCGACGGTGCGGGTGACGCCGGATGCCAATGCCTTTTCCCTGCCTTCCGCCAGCCTCGATTTCGAGGATGAGCTGACCTTCAAGGTCGGCAACGGGCTGTTCCGCAAGATCTGGGTGTCTTCGCCCTCGTCCACGCTGGCCTCGGACGGGTTGGGGCCGCTGTATAACGCGCGCTCCTGCCAGCGCTGCCACATCAAGGACGGGCGCGGCCATCCCCCCGAAAGCCACGACGACAGCGCAGTGTCGATGTTCCTGCGGGTCTCGGTACCCGGCGGTCCCGACGACATGATCCCCGAGATCGAGGGCTATATCGCCAGCGCGCCAGAGCCGACTTACGGCACGCAGTTGCAGGATTTCAGCCTGCCGGGCCATGCTGCCGAATACCGCCTTCAGGTGGATTACAAAGAGATCACGGTGCCTTTGTCGGGGGGCGAAAGCGCCACCCTGCGCAAACCGACCTATACCGCGGCCGACCTGGGCTATGGCCCGCTGCACCCAAAAGCCATGCTCTCGCCCCGCGTCGCGCCGCAAATGATCGGACTGGGCCTGTTGGAGGCGATCCCGGCAGCGGAGATCCTGGCCGGGGCCGATCCCGGTGATGCCAATGACGACGGCATTTCGGGGCGGGCGAATATCGTCTGGTCGGTCGAATTCGACATGCCGATGCTGGGCCGGTTCGGCCACAAGGCGGGCAATCCGACGATCCTGGAACAGACGGCGGCGGCCTTTGTCGGCGACATCGGCATTTCCAGCCCCCTGTTCCCGGCGGGCGCGGGCGAATGCACCGATCTGCAGGCCGACTGTCAGGCCGCGCCGCATGGCGGTGGCGACGCGCGCGGTTTCGAGGTGGACGCCGAGGGGCTGGAGCTGACCGCCTTCTACAGCCGCAACCTGGGCGTGCCCGCGCGCCGTAACATGGATGACAGCCAAGTGCTGCGCGGCAAACAGGTCTTTCACAACACGGGTTGCGCCGCCTGCCACAGGCCGAAATTCGTGACCCACCGCCTGCCCGACCGGCCGGAACACAGTTTCCAGCTGATCTGGCCCTATACCGACATGCTCTTGCACGACATGGGCGCCGGTCTGGCGGACGGTCGGCCAGAGGCGCGGGCCACGGGCCGCGAATGGCGGACCGCGCCGCTCTGGGGGATCGGTTTGACGGAACAGGTCTCGGGGCATACCACATTCCTGCACGATGGCCGCGCGCAGTCCCTGCTGGAGGCGATCCTCTGGCATGGGGGCGAGGCGCAGTCACAACGCGACGCCGTCACCCGGATGCCGCCGCCCGACCGCAACGCCCTGATCGCCTTTCTGGAAAGCCTCTGACATGCGCAACAGCCTTTTCGCCCTCGTGTTTGCCGCCTCGCCGGCCTTGGCCCAGGCGCCCGACGTGGGTGCCATCGTCGATGCTCATATCCTGCCCGGCTACCAGGCGCTGGCCGAGAGCACCGCCGCGCTGGCCACCACAGCCGAACAGCACTGCGCGACAGACGATCCCAAGCTGCAAGAGGCCTATGGCGCGGGGTTCGACGCCTGGATCGCGGTCAGCCATTTGCGGTTCGGCCCCTCGGAACAGGGCGACCGGGCCTTTGCCCTGGCCTTCTGGCCCGACAGCCGGGGCGCCACGCCCAAGGCGCTGGGACAGTTGATCCGGGACGAGGACCCGGTGGTTCAAAGCCTCGACAGTTTCCAGAACGTCTCGATCGCGGCACGCGGCTTTTACGCGATGGAGTTCCTGCTCTACGACGACCAGTTCAGCGCCGCGGGCAGCGAGGCCTACCGCTGTGCGCTGGTCCAGGTCATGAGCGCGGATATCGCAGCCACCTCGGCGGCGATCCTCGCGGACTGGGAAACCGGCTATGCCGACCTGATGCGCCAGCCCGGCAACGACACCTACCGCACGGCGGAAGAAGCAGCGAAACAGCTGTTCACCGCGTTGGCTACGGGCCTCGAATTCACCGGCGACACGCGGATCGGGCGCCCGATGGGCAGTTATGACCGCCCCCGCCCGATGCGCGCCGAGACCCGCCGCTCTGGCCGGTCGCTGCGCCATGTCGTGCTGTCGCTGGCGGCGCTGCGCGACCTTGGCGCGCGGCTGTCCGGTGGGGACACCGTGCTCGACACTGCCTTTGCCCGCGCCCTGACCCGCGCCGACAATCTGGACGATCCGGTCTTTGCCGGGGTCAGCGATCCGCAAGGCCGCATCCGCATCGAGGCCCTGCAACAGCGCATTTCCGAGATTCGCGAGATCGTTGCGCAGGATCTCGGCCCCCGGCTGGGCATCGCGGCCGGGTTCAATTCGATGGACGGGGACTGAAATGGCCAACCGACGCCACTTTCTGGCCGGGTTGCTGGCCGCCACCGCCTGCCCGCGCCCGACATGGGCCGAGGCGGGTTCGCCCGCCTTTCTCTCTGCCGCGATGACGCGCGACGGGCGCTACCAGCTGTGCGGGCTGAGCGCCGCAAGCCAGATCACCTTTGCCTGCCCCCTGCCCGATCGGGGCCATGCCGCCGCCGCACATCCGGAACAGCCCCTTGCGGTGGGGTTCGCCCGCCGTCCGGGGCGCTTTGCGGTGGTACTGGACTGCGTGACCGGCAACGAAATCGCCCGGTTCGACGCCCCCAAGGGGCGGCATTTCTACGGCCACGGCGCCTTTTCACCCGATGGCTCGCGGCTCTACACGGCGGAAAACGACTATGCCTCTGCGCGCGGCGTGATCGGCGTCTGGTCGATGGACGGCAAGCGGCTGGGTGAGTTCGACAGTCACGGCACCGGGCCGCATGACATCCGACTGATGCCGGACGGCCAGACGCTGGTGGTGGCAAACGGCGGGATCGAGACCCATCCCGACGCCGGACGGACCAAGCTGAACATCCCGCTGATGGAGCCTTCGCTCGCTTTCCTCACGCTGGAGGGCGCGTTGTTGGACCAACAGCGGCTGGAGCGGTCCCTGCACAAGAACTCGATCCGTCACCTGGCGGTCGGGCCGGATGGCACCGTGGCCTTCGCGATGCAATGGCAAGGTGATCTGTCCAAGGACCCGCCGCTGATCGGTGTCACCCGACAAGGCGGCACCCCGCGCCTCTTCACCGCCCCGCCTGAACAGGCCGCGCGGATGCAGGGCTACGCGGGCAGCGTGGCGCTGTTGGCCGATACCCAAGAAGTTGCCATCACCTCTCCGCGCGGCGGGTTGGTACAGGTTTTTGACCTTGGCAGCGGCGCGTTGAAACGGACCATCGACATGGTGGATGTCTGCGGCGTGGCCGCGAGCGGCACGGGCTTTTTGCTGACCTCCGGCACCGGAGAGGTGCGGGGTGAAACCCATGTCACCCACGACCTGCATTGGGACAACCACCTGGTCCCGATCTGAGCCGGGTCAGCCGGCCCCCAGATCCATCGCGGCGCGGGCGATCACCAGTTCCTCGTTGGTGGGGATCACCAGTACCCGCACCCGCGACATGTCAGAGCTGATGACCGTCTCGTTGGCCGCATTGCGCGCCTCGTCCAGTTCGATCCCGATCCAGTGCAACCCCCGGCAAACCTGCGCCCGCACAGGCGCGGCGTTCTCTCCGATCCCGCCGGTAAAGACCACCGCATCCAGCCCTTCCAGCGCGGCGGCCAGCCCGCCCAGTTCCCGCCGGATGCGAAAGCAGAAATAGTCCACCGCCTCGCGGGCACGCGGATCATCCGAGGCCAGAAGCGTTCGCATGTCGCTGCTGATGCCCGAAAGGCCCAGCAGGCCAGAGTGGCGGTAAAGCAGTTCGGAAATCTCCGCCGCGTTCATCCCCTCGCTGTCCATCAGGTAGAGCACGACACCGGGGTCGAGTTGCCCCGACCGTGTCCCCATCGGCAAGCCGTCCAGCGCCGAAAATCCCATCGACGAGGCAATGGACCGACCGCCAAGCAGCCCGCACATCGAGGCGCCATTACCCAGGTGTGCGACCACTACCCGGCCCGCGTGCAGCGTCGGCGCCATCTCGGCCAGCGCGCCAGAGATGTAGTCATAGCTCAACCCGTGAAAGCCGTAGCGCCGCACGCCCTTTTCGTAATAGGCGCGCGGCAGGGCGAAAGTGTCGTTCACGAAGGGATGGTTGCGGTGAAAACCGGTGTCGAAACAGGCCACCTGCCGCGCCTCGGGAAAGGCCCTGAGCGCGGCCCGAATGCCGGCAAGGTTGTGCGGCTGATGCAAGGGCGCGAAAGGTTCCAGTTGCTCCAGCGCGCGCAGGACCTCGGGCGTGATGCGGGTCGGCGCGGCAAACTCCATACCGCCATGCACGACGCGATGCCCGACGACACCGATTTCGGCCTCGGGAAAGCGCCCCTTGACCTCGTGCAGGACAGCGGACAGCGCCCCGGCGTGATCGGCGGCGGCATGGCCCGGAAGGGCCGTATCCGCCAGTGCGGCGCCATCGGCATCCCGCAGATGCAACTGCGCCGCGCCGCCGATACGTTCGACCTGGCCGCGCGCCACCAGTTCCGGGTGGCGTCCGCGGAACAGCCCGAATTTCAGCGAGGACGACCCGGCGTTCAGGACCAGCGCATGCGCCATCACCGCGTCCCCGTGATGCGGGCATGGTGCAGCGCCGCCACCGCGCAGGAGGCCAGCCGAGACATGTCGTCGTCGGCGCGGCTGTTGAGGATGATCGGCACGCGCGCGCCCAGCACCAGCCCGGCCCCCTCGGCATGGCTGATGTAGGTCAGTTGCTTGGCCAGCATGTTGCCCGCGTCGATATCCGGCACCACCAGCACCTCGGCCCGGCCCGCAACCGGCGAGGAAATCCCCTTGGTCCGCGCGGCGGCGATGTCGACCGCGTTGTCCATCGCCAGGGGGCCGTCCACCAGCCCGCCGGTGATCTGCTTGCGCTCGGCCATCTTGGACAACAGAGCCGCATCGACCGAAGACGGGATATCGGGGTTCACCGTTTCCACCGCCGACAGCACGCCGACCTTGGGTTCCTCGATGCCGATGCTGATGGCCAGGTCGATGGCGTTCTGGACGATGTCCTTCTTGGCCTTCAGGTCGGGCGCGATGTTGATCGCCGCATCCGTCACCAGCAACGGATGCGCCAGCCCGGGCACGTCCATCACGAAGACATGGGTAAAGCGCCGCCCGGCGCGCAGGCCGGTCTGCTTGTCCAGGGCCGCGCGCAGCAGGTCATCGGTGTGCAGGTGACCCTTCATCAGCGCCCCCGCCCGACCCTGTGTCACCAGCGCCACGGCGCGGCGGGCGGCAGTGGCGTGATCCGGTTCGGCCACGATTTCGACCCCGTCAAGGCTCTGCCCCAGCTCTGCCGCCGTGGCCCCGATCTTGTCCGGGCAGCCGACAAGGATCGGCGTGATCAGCGTCTGATCGCGCGCCAGCAGCGCCCCGCCCAGCGAGTTCGGCTCTTCGGGTGCGATCACCGCCGTCACCAGCGGCGGCAAGGGCGCGGCACGGGCCAGCAGTTTCTCGAAATGCCGATGACGCTGGACGATCAGCCCCGGCAGATCGTGGCTGGAATAGCTGATCTTGCGGCGCGGCGCCTCGACCTCTGCCACACCGGAGAGGATCAGCGCGCCATCCGCCGGACGCGTGACCTCTGTCGCAAGGGTCACGATGCCGGTCTGTTCATTGCGGTCGGTGACGGTGACGCGGCTTTCCAGTTCGTCCCCGGCATGGGCGCGGTTGTGAAAGACAAGGCTTTGCGCGTGGTACAGCGTCCCGGCCCCCGGCAGCATGTTGCCCAACACCGCCGAGACCAGCGCGCCGACGAACATGCCGGGCACAACGGCCTCGGGCGCACCGTCGCCATCGCCGTCCACGTTGAACACATGCATCGGGTTGTGATTGCCGGAGACATTGGCAAAGACGATCAGGTCGTCCTGCGTACACAGGCGCCGCAACGAGGCCGTGTCCCCCGGCTCCAACTCGTCGAATGTCCTGTTTTCAATCTTCATGGCCTGCAATCCCTTTCCTCGAACCGCCCACGGACCGGCCCAGACCTAGAGGAGGTAGCGCCCCGCGACATGACGCAAGTCAATACCGGCCCAATGTGACGGGAGTTTCCGCAGGCGCGCAACCAGAGGGGCACAGGAAAAAGGCCCGGCACATGTGCCGGGCCTTT
>NZ_JARAMO010000328.1:0-2716 GCF_028807275.1 Mameliella sp. AT18 | reverse complement strand
AATCGCCGTACGTTTTGTACAAAACGTACGGAACAAGGCCCCTTGCAGCTCCGTCTTCGGCCCTGTCCGGGCCGGGCATGACCACAACATCTTGCGCCATGTTGTGTCATCTGCACCACGTTAACCCCCTCGCCCGCCACTGGCACCGGATCTTCATCCGTTGCGGCCAAGGCCCCTTGCGATTCTCCGGGCGGCCCCGGATGCTGCGGGCAAATCCCTGATCCCAAGGCCAGCCATGCGACCCGGAAACCGTAACCTGATCACCGATGTGCCCGGCCTTCTGGTCGGCAATGCCCAGCACGACAGGCTGAATTCGGGCACCACTGTCCTGACCTCGGACAACCCGCTCACCGCCTCGGTCTCGGTCATGGGCGGGGCGCCCGGAACACGCGAGACCGACCTGCTGGCGCCGGACAAATCGGTCGAGGCCGTGCATGCGCTGGTGCTGTCCGGCGGCAGTGCCTTCGGCCTTGCGGCGGCCCAGGGCGTGATGGATGCATTGCATGAAAAAGGCAAGGGATTCAGCATCTTCTCGGCCCGAGTGCCAATCGTTCCGGCGGCCATCCTGTTCGACCTCCTGAACGGCGGCGACAAGGCCTGGGGCGACAATCCCTATCCCGCGCTGGGGCGGCAGGCGCTGGCCTCGGCCACCGCGGATTTCGCCCTTGGCACTGCGGGCGCGGGCACCGGCGCGCAGACCGCACAGCACAAGGGCGGGCTGGGCTCGGCCAGCCTCGTGCTGGACGATGGCATCACCGTGGGCGCGCTGGTCGCCGCCAACCCGATGGGCAGCGTGACCACCCCGTCGGGCCGCCACTTCTGGGCCGCGCCCTTCGAACTCGGGGCAGAGTTCGGCGGCCTGGGCGTGGACCCGTCCCCCGGCATCGCCCTCCCCCCCAGCCGCAAGCTCGGCGCAATGGCCGCCCAGGGCAACACCACGATCGCCATCGTCGCCACCGATGCCGCGCTGACCAAAGCGCAGTGCCACCGCGTCGCGGTTGCGGCCCATGACGGCATCGCGCGGGCGATCCTGCCGGCGCATTCACCGATGGACGGGGACCTTGTCTTTGCCGCCGCGACAGGCGCGCGGGTGCTGGATGACCCCGGCAGGCAGGTGGCCATGATCGGCCATGCAGCCAGCCTGTGCCTGTCCCGCGCCATCGCCCGCGCGATCTGGGAAGCCGAGCCACGTCAAGGGGATACACTGCCGACCTTGCGATCCGAACTGGGGTAAGGCTGCGATGGGTCGCGACGACCCATCCTATGGCGGGGATCAGCGCAGGATCGGCGGCTTGTCCGGATCGGTCCCGGGGGCCAGGCGTTCGACGCGTTCAGGCGCCTGGGGCTCCGGCAGGTCAAAGCGCAGCGCGACACGGGCCAGATCGGCGGTCAGGCGGTCGCTGTCCGACAGGAAGGTGACGTCCAGCGCCCCCGCCTCCAACCCCGAGAAGACCAGAGCCTCGTTGATGGCCCCGGCCAGCGCGGCTTCGGCGCCCGCAACGGCACCGGTGATGCCCAACAGATGCCCGCGCGCCCCATCGTCATAGATCACCTCGGCCAGGTAGGCCTTGCGCGCCAGCCCGGCGCCGATGGCCAGCCGCGCATCCAGCGCCGTCACCAGCGCCTCTGGCACGCGGGGGGCGCGGAACTCGGCCGGGCGCGCCTCGGCCTGTTGCGGACCGTGGCCCAGCGTTTCCGCCAGCCAGGCCAGCGCTTCGGGTGGCAGCAGGTATTGCGAGGGCGCGACTTCGAGATTCAGGGCCAGTCCGATCCCCTGCCCCGCCAGCATCGAGGCCAGCGCCCGGCCGGACAGCGCAGCGTAGGGGACGGCCCGTCCGGCAAATCCGGCCAGCCTTTCCTCGCGGTCGAATCCCAGGACAAAGCGCGCGTCGCCCAGTTCGAACACCTCGGGAGAAATCTCCTGCCCCTGCGGTTCGGCGGTGAGCATCAGGTACAGCTCGGTCGTGGCCAGCCGGTCGTAATAGCGCAGGCGCAGCGCATCATCCTCTGGCGCGGCCTCCATCGCCGCATGGGCGCGGTCCAGTTCGGTCAGGGTCTCGTCGCTCATGCCAGCACCTCCGCGACACGGGTCCGCAGGACGGGCAGCAGCTCGGCCTCGAACCAGGGATTGCGTTTCAACCATGCGGTATTGCGCCACGAGGGATGCGGCAAGGGCAGCGCCGCGGGCGAAAAGTCGCGCCAGCGGGTGACGGTCTCTGTCACGCCTGTCTTGACGCCCAGATGCCATTTCTGCGCGTAGCCGCCGACCAGCACGGTCAGCTGGACCTCGGGCAATGCCTCGATGACTTGGCTTCGCCAGGTGCGGGCGCAGATCGGCGGCGGCGGCAGGTCCGATCCCTTGCGATAGCCGGGAAAGCAGAAGGCCATCGGCACGATGGCGACGCGGGTCTCGTCATAGAAGGTCTCGCTGTCCAGCCCCAACCAGTCGCGCAGGCGGTCTCCGGACGGATCGGTGAAGGGCAGGCCCGAATGGTGCACTTTCATTCCCGGGGCCTGCCCGGCGATGAGCAGCCGGGCCGAAGGCTGGGCCCGCAGGACGGGGCGCGGCGCATGTTCCGTCTCGGTGGCGGCGAAACGGTCGGCGCAGAGACGGCAGGCGCGAATGTCGGCAAGCAGTTGGTGCATTGCGCAAGTCTAGTCCGCCAGTGCGTCGAGGTCACGCCGGGAGGGGGCGCTGCCCCCTCGGCCTTCGGCC
>NZ_JARAMO010000327.1:0-2413 GCF_028807275.1 Mameliella sp. AT18 | reverse complement strand
ATGATCTTTCAGGATCCCTTTGCCTCTCTGAACCCGCAGTTGCAGCTGGCCGATCAGGTGGCAGAGCCGATTCACAATTACGGCATCGAGACCGGCAGTGCGGTCTCCGATCACGTCGCGCAGCTCTTTGACCGGGTCGAACTGCCACGCAGCTTCATGCGCCGCTATCCGCACGAACTGTCGGGCGGTCAGCGCCAGCGCATCGCCATCGCCCGCGCCCTGGCCCTGCGGCCCCGCCTGATCGTCGCGGACGAGGCGGTGAGCGCGCTGGACGTCTCGGTGCAGGCGCAGGTCATCAACCTGATGATGGAACTGCAGGCGGACATGGGGCTGGGCTATCTCTTCATCAGCCACGACATGGCCGTGGTCGAGCGTGTCAGCCATTATGTCGGCGTCATGTACCTGGGCCGGATCGTCGAGCTGGGGCCGCGCCGCGCCGTCTTCGAAGACCCGCGTCACCCCTATACACAGGCCCTGATGAAGGCGGTCCCGATCGCCGACCCGCGCCGCCGCAAGACCGAAAAGGACCTCAACTTCAAGCCGATCCCCTCGCCGATCCACCCGGTCGACTACGAGCCCGCGCCCTCGGAATACGAGGAGGTCAGCCCGGGCCACAAGGTGTTGATCACGGACAGCGGGTATTGACGGACATGAAGATGTGATAAGGATGCATCTTCCACACGCTTAAGGTGCATTTCTGATCGTTTCTTGTTGCTTGGGATTGTTCGACCTGCCAGTGTCGATGTCCTCTGGTACAGGTTGAGGAGTAAAAAACGATGAACCGTATCGCTGCCGTCGCAGTTGCCGCCACCATTGCAGCTTCGGGCGCCGTTTCGGCGCAACAGGCCCCCGAGGCGCAGGACCCGTTTGTGAGCACGCAGGCGATGAGCGACGATGACATTTCGCCCCTGATCGTGTTGTTCGGCCTGGGCGCCATCGTCATGGGTGTGGCCGCCGCGTCCGGCACCAACTGACCGCAGGTCTCCCTGCAGGAAAACGCCGGTCCCGTTCTGCGCGGGGCCGGCTTTTTTCGTTTCGATTCCACTCTGTCCGGTCCTGCGAGGGGGCGGATCGCTGACCGCGGCGGGCTGGATTTTGCCCTCGGCAGAAACGCGGCCTCGGTTTCCGGGACGAGGCTGCCTCGATGCTTGCGGATGTCGCCCCGCCGTGACAGGCATGTGCCATCCGACACATCAAGAACGAGGTGAGAATGGCCGAGGTGCTGTCCCCCCGCGCGCTGCTGGACAAGCTGGTGAGCTTTCCCACCGTCAGCCGCGACACCAACCTGCCGCTGATCGACTGGGTGCAGGAGTACCTTGCCTCGCACGGCATCGAGGCCGGGCGCCATGTCAAGCCGGACGAGCCGGAAAAAGCGGCGCTTTTTGCCCATGTGGGGCCCGAGGAAGAGGGCGGCGTGGTGCTTTCGGGCCATACGGACGTGGTGCCGGTCGACGGGCAGGACTGGTCCACCGATCCTTTCACCGTGACCGAGAAGGACGGCCGCCTCTACGGGCGCGGCACCACCGACATGAAGGGGTTCGACGCGCTGGCGATCTGGTCCCTTGTCGAGGCGAAACGGCGCGGTGTCACGCGCCCGCTGCAGATCGCCCTGTCCTACGACGAGGAAATCGGCTGCGCCGGTGCGCCCCCCCTGATCGAGGCCATGTCCGGCCTGCCGCGTGCCCGCGACGTGATCGTCGGTGAACCCACGATGATGAAGGCGGTGACCGGCCACAAGGGAGGGGTCACCTACTGGGTGCACGTCCACGGCTTCGAGGTGCACAGCTCGCTGCTGCACACCGGCGTCAGCGCGATCATGTGGGGCGCCGAGATGATCACATGGGCCAACCAGCTGAACGCCGCGCTGCAGGCGGCGGAGCCGCGGGACATGGCGGGACTTTTCGACCCGCCCTACACCAATGTCCATGTCGGCCAGGTCCGGGGCGGCACGGCGCATAACATCTCGGCCAAGGACTGCGAGTTCTGCTTCGGCTATCGCGTGGTGCCGGGCGAGACGCTGGACCAATGGCGCCGCCTGACCGAGGACAAGGCTGCCGAGCTCACCGCGCAGATGCAGAAGATCCGCCCCGGAACCCGGATCGAGCTGGAAGAAAAATTCAGCCTGCCGCCCTTTGCCCCGGAAACGGACAACACCGCCGAGGCGCTGGTTCGCCAGATCACCGGCGACAACTCGGAGAACTTCGTCAGCTACGGCACCGAGGCGAGCCATTTCCAGGTCGCGGGCTACAAGGCCGTGGTCTGCGGTCCCGGCAGCATCACCGTCGCGCATCAACCGGACGAGTACATCACCCTGGCGCAGTTCCAGGAAGGGCAGCGGTTCATGGAACGCCTGCTGGAGCACCTGGCATGACCGGCGCGCCGGCAGGGGGCGCTGCCCCCTCGGCCTTCGGCC
>NZ_JARAMO010000326.1:0-16340 GCF_028807275.1 Mameliella sp. AT18 | reverse complement strand
TCTCGGCTGTCGTACCCCTGATCTCTCTACACAGTCTTGGTTACGCGCCAGGCTGGCTACACGCGTCGCTGGAGGCGATCCTTCATGCTGTCCGCTATGGCCGAACGCGCGCTGGTGAGCGGCCTAAAGCTTGTGGCGCAACGCCATAGCTGAGCGAGTTTTTCTCGCACTTTCGCGCTGAAAAGTACTTGGATGGCAGGGCAAGGACGTCGCAACGAGAGCTTTACTTAAGTCATTGATTTTGCTGCATCCGGGCTTTCGATTGATCCCCCCGCCCCTGCCGCGCGGAAGGGTTATGCAGGCCGTTTGCCCGTCTGCGCAGGGCAGAGGTAAGGCCGAGGGAAGGGTCAGGCAGGGTTGACGCAAGGATCGCGCAGGTAGCGGGCAGGCCCTACACCGGCAGCAAGACGAAAACGGCAGGTTTGTTCTCCGGACAGTGCCGGCGCCCCGAGGCATCCTCTTTGAGGACCGGGGCAACCCTAGGACTTCGACGGGACCCAAGACCCACAGCCTTTTCCGGGCCCCAGAGGCGCGCCATTGCACTTATCTCTGCAAGCGGCATCCTTAATGCAACGCGTCACCGGCATAGTTCGAAGTCCTTCGCCCCCTCTGTTCGAATAGAGGGGGCGAAGGCTGTGCTCATCTATGGTGGCTTTCGGCGACCTCGGACGCATTACTCTCCGTAACGTTTTGACGAACAATCATTTTCGAACGATTTGATAGCATCGGGTATTGCGTCATCTGCGGCTTTGATCCGCAAGCGATGCTCTACAACAGCCCCGCCTTTCAGTTCCAGAAAAGAAGAAACCAACGGCACTGCAGCAACATGCCGAACACTTTTTGGAACCATACTCATTCCTATAATGATCTTTTTTCACCAAATGGAGGCAAGTATTAGACAGGTATCAAGCGGCAACTTCGAACGGCACATCATGAAAGACACGGTCCAACCCATGAAGCTGCATCAGCGACTCGCGCAGGCCATCGTGGGTCACGGTGTGACCCATCTTTACGGTCTTGTCGGAGATGCGAACTTGTTCATGGTGGATTCATATGTCGATGCCGGACTGGGCCGCTACGTGCCTTGCACGCACGAAGCGAACGCGGTTCTCGCCGCGATCGGTTTTGCCCAGACCACTGGGCGCACCGGGGTCGCCACGATCACCCACGGCCCGGCACTCACGAATGTATCCACCGCATTGGCCGAGGCTGCGCGCGGCGGCATTCCGCTCGTACTGCTCTGCGGCGACACTCCTCCGGGCGACCTGCAGCACCTGCAGAAGATAGATCAGCGTGAGGTCGTCGCAGGTACAGGAGCGGTTTTCGTCGAGATGCGCCGTCCCGAGACCGCAATACAGGACCTTGACCGCGCGTTTCGGATCGCAGCGCATCGCCGGTGCCCGGTCGTCTTCAACATGCGGGTAGACCTGCAGTGGGCAACCGTCCCAGGCGGGGAGAAAGTGACACCCGTTCTCGATTTTGCCACCGCGCCTGCCTCGGGCGGGGCGTTGGAAGAAGCGGCCGGCATGCTGGCTTCCGCTCGCCGCCCTTTGATCCTGGCCGGCCGCGGCGCTATCGGTTCCGAGGCCCGTTCTGCCTTGCTGAGACTGGCCGCCCGGATCGAAGCTCCAGTGGCCACCACGCTGAAAGCCCAGGGGCTTTTCCGCGGAGAGCCATTCGACCTGGGCATCTGCGGTGGCCTGAGCCACCCGACCGCAACCGAGGTCATAATGCAGTCGGACTGCATAGTCGCCTTCGGCGCGAGCCTGAGCAAGCACACCACGGAAGAACGTGCCTACACCAAGGGCAAGCGGGTTGTTCAAGTTCTTCCCGATGTCGAAGAGAACCCGCGTCTGGATGATCCGACATTGCGGCTGATCGGCGACATCGCCGGCACGGCCGATGCCATCACTGAGTTGCTCGACATGGCAGAGATCCCGGGATCGGGCGCATGTGACGCCGATCTCGCTGCGCGGCTGCGGGGCGAGGCCGAGAACTTTGCCCGGCTTCCCGCCGCTTCTGCCACCGCGAATGGCACCGTCGACATGGTTCCGGCTCTGCGCCGCCTGCACCAAGCGTTGCCGCAGGACCGCGTTCTGGTGGCGGACCTTGGGCGTTTCGTCACCACCGCGTGGCGTAACATGCCGGTCACACGCCCGCAGGACCTTGTGTATACCTCGCACTTTGGTGCCATCGGCTGCGCCATGGGTCAGGCCATTGGGACCGCGACAGCAATAGATGACCGACCCACAGTTCTCGTTGCCGGCGACGGAGGCTTCGCGCTCTCCGGTCTCAGCGAGTTGATCACGGCGGTGCAGGAAAACGTCGACCTCGTCGCAATCATCTGCAACGACGGCAGCTATGGCGCAGAGCATGTCCAGTTCACCAACAGAAAGATGAAACCCGGCCTCTCGATGATCGCCAGGATAGACTTTGTGGCCGCCGCAACGGCCCTGGGGCTGAATGCGATCCGGGTCGAAGACATGCAAAGCCTGGATGCGGCCTGTGCCGCCATCGCGACACGGGACCGTCCCATACTGATCGACCTTCGGCTCGACCCTGAGAAAATCGAGATGTAGCCGCCCACGAGATCCCGTCCTCACCAGGGGCGGGCCACAAGGGGTATGCTGGCTCCTCCCCCGGCAGCTCCGCAATCGAGAATGAACGCCAACCCCAACAGGAGACCACGAATGACACTTTCCCGTCGAAACTTTCTAAAGACCTCCGCCGGTGCCGCCGCTCTCGGCGCCGTCGGACTGCCCGCCTTTGCGCAGTCCAACACATTTATCGTCAACATGTTCGGCGGCCGCTGGGAACACGACTGGCGCCAGCATGTGATGCCGAAATTCGCGGAACAGATCGGCCGCGATTTCGACCTGGATATCGGTCTCGGCATGGCCTGGATCTCGAGCTTCCGCGCGGCCGGCCCGGAGAACCCGCCGTTCCCCGCCGTCATGCTGAACGAAAAATACACCGCGATGATCCGCAACGACGACTACTTCGCCGTGCTGACGCCGGAGAACGTGCCGAACATGGCCGACGTGATCGAACCCGCGATCCTGAAGGGCAACACTGCAGTCACCGGCATGCTGGCGCCGCTGGTCATCGCCTACCGCACCGACCTTGTGTCCGAGCCTCCGAAGGGCTGGGCCGACCTCTGGGATGACCGTTTCAAGGGGCAGTTGGGCCTGTACAAGATCACCAACTCCGCCGCGACCATGATGGCCATGTGGGCGGGCGAGCACTTCGGCTCGGGACGTGACGACGTCGAAACCGCCGTTGCGAAGTTCAAGGAACTCTCGCCGTTCCCGCAGATCGGTTACTCGGCGCAGCTGACCCCGCTTCTCACCCAGGGCCAAATCTCGGTTGCACCGATCGACCTGGGCGAAGTCAAGACCATGCAGGAACAGGGCGTGCCGATCGACTACGTCGTGCCCGAAGAAGGCATGCTGGTCTTCGATCACTCCTTCTCGGTCTTCAAGAACCACCCCGACAAGCAACTGGGCTTCGACTACATCAACTTTGTCCTATCTCCCGAAATCCAACTCTGGATGGCAGAGAACTGGCTCATTGCCCCGACGAACAAGACCGTGGAACTGCCCGAGGAACTGCAGAAATGGCCGCTGCAACCCGAGGTGGTCAGCCAGGCAATCCGATTTGACTGGGACGAGACTCTTGCCATCATGCCGGGCTTGAACGACCTCTGGGAACGGACGATCTGAGTTATGGCGACGGTTGAAGTCAGGGATCTGCGCAAGCGGTACCACAATTTTCTTGCGCTCGACGGCGTGTCACTCAAGGCCGAATCCGGCCAACTGGTGACGCTGCTTGGGCCTTCGGGATGCGGCAAGAGCACCACGCTTCGGTGTCTTGCGGGCTTCCTCGAACCCAACGGTGGGGAAATCACGGTAGCGGGAGAATCCATCCTTTCGACCCCTGCCAACCGTCGCGGTTTCGGCGTGGTCTTTCAGAACTACGCCCTGTTTCCGCATATGACCGTAGCCGAGAATATCGGCTACGGGCTAAAACTCCAGAAGGTATCGAAGTCCGAACTGACCAGCCGCGTCAACGAAGTGATGGACCTCGTGCGCCTTGACGGTCTGAGTGACCGCCTCCCGCGGGAAATCTCGGGCGGACAACAGCAACGTGTGGCCTTGGCCCGCGCACTGGTACTCAAACCCAAATTGCTTCTGCTGGACGAACCGCTGGCAAACCTTGACGCCCGGTTGCGCGACGAGGTCCGCTGGCTGATCCGCGACCTGCAGCAACAATCCGGGATTACCGCATTCTACGTCACCCACGACCAATCCGAGGCTATGGCCATGTCGGACATGGTCGCGGTGATGAAGGCGGGCCGCGTTGCGCAGTTCGCCACCCCGCGCGAGATCTACCAGAAACCGACTGAACGCTACGTCGCCGATTTCACGGGCGAGGCGAATTTCCTTTCCTGCACCGATGTCACGCCACAAGGTGACGGCCGCTATGCCATCGCCGTCGCCGGCACGACACTTGAACTGGGTGGCGTGCCCGGGATCGCCTCCGGCGCCCCGGCCGAACTGCTGCTGCGCCCCGAAGCCCTGGAGCTAACCATGCCGGAGTCCGGCACCTTCCGGGGCACGGTGACGAAATCGGCCTTTCTTGGGTCTGCGCTTCATTGCGAAATTACCTTGCCCGATGACAGCATCCTGAAACTGTCAGCCGAACCCAACACGCAAGTCACCACTGGCGATGCGGTCGGCATCGCAATCGACCGCAGCCACGCCTGGTTGATGCCCAAGGTCGCGCCATGAGACTGCCCAACCCCAGGCTGCTTCTGGCGGTCCCCGCCATCGCCCTGATCTTCGTGTTCATGATCCTTCCGATCACGAACATGGCCGAGATGAGTTTTCGCACAACCGGAACGTCTGAGCCTTTCGGCGAGGATTACACCCTGGCACACTACAGCCGTATCTTCGGCGATGCCTACTACTGGGGCGTCCTTGTGCGCTCGCTTTTGACCGCGGCCACGGTGACGGTACTCTGCCTTCTGGTCAGCTACCCGATCGCTTGGCACATGTCGAAAGCCAAGGGAATGAAAGCCGTCTTCCTCTACGCCTGCATCGCCTCCCCGCTGATGACCGGCGTGCTGGTCCGCAATTTCGGCTGGATGATCGTGGCCGCTCTCAATGGCCCGCTGAATGAGACACTGATGGCCCTGGGCATCATCGAGCGTCCACTGCGGCTGCTGTTCACCCAGGGGTTGGTAATTCTGGCCCTGGTCCACGTCTTCGTTCCCTTCATGGTGCTGCCGATCAACAATGCCTTGCGTAACATCTCGCCCACCCTGATCGAGGCATCGACCTCTATGGGTGCCAGCCGCCGCGACGTGTTTCGGGACATCATCCTTCCGCTCAGCTTTCCCGGAATCTATCCTGGGGTCATCCTCGTCTATGTCCTGGCCGTCGCCGCCTTTGTGACGCCTGCGCTGCTGGGTGGGCAGATGGTCAGCTACATGCCGACCCTCATCATTGGGGAACTGACGGGCACCTTCCAATGGCCCTTCGGCTCGGCCCTCGCGATCGTGCTCTCCCTCTCGACCGTCATTGTCGTGGCGATCTTCACCGCACTGACTGCGAAACTGATGGAAAGGTCCAAGGCATGAGTGACGCAACTTCCGCCTTCAGCCACCAGAGGCCCGTCAACATCGCCTTTGGCATCCTGATCATCTTGCTTTACGTCTTTCTGATGGCCCCGCTGGTCATGATCGTCGGCGCATCCTTCACCGGCGGACTGCTGATCGACTTTCCGCCGCAGGGTCTGTCCCTGAAATGGTATTTCGAGTTTTTCGAGCGCCAGGACCTGGTCGACGGACTGCTGATGTCGCTGCGTATCGGCGCGATCACCGCGGTGGTCACCATGACCGTCGCCATGATGGCCGCGCTGGCGGGACAGGCGATCTCTGGCCGGTTGTCGGGCTGGTTCCAGCTGGGCATGACGCTGCCACTGCTGGTGCCCGAACTGCTGACGGCTGTGGGCTTGCTGTTCTTCCTCTACAAGATCGAACTGGGCAAGACCGTGGTCGGCCTGCAGATGGGCCATATCCTGATGTCCTTTCCCTATGCCTATGTCTCCATTGCCGCCGCCATGCGGCAGGTACCCGCGTCATTGGAAGAGGCCTCGGCCAGCCTGGGCGCGACGGGGTGGCAAACCTTCCGCCTGGTGATCCTGCCATTGGTGATGCCGGGACTGGCGATGGGCGGGATCTTTGCCTTCATCAACAGTTTCGATCTCTACACCATCTCGCTGCTTCTCAAGCCGCTGGGCGGGAACACGCTTCCGCTCGCCCTGTTTGATTTCCTGACTTACGAGTTCAAGCCCACTGCGGCCGCCGCCGCCACCCTGTCGATCCTCTTGTCGATCCTGGGCGTGGCGATTGTTCAGAAACTCGTCGGCCTGCAACGCGCCTTCTGACCCGGTTTCAGTCGGCCACAACAGAAAGTTCTCCCGATGCCCGATCCATCGGACAGCATACCCGCGCGCCCGCGCGTCCTGTACCAGCTCGCCAGCCCGTTGCACCTGACCCGGGGACCCGAGGTCGTGGCGCGCAGGCAGCGGATGATGCAGGCGTGGGCGCCCTCTCTGCAGGTAGACATCGCCTCGCCCGAAACGGGACCGGCCGCGATCGAATCCGCCTCCGACGCAGCATTGGTCTTTCCGGCCCTGCGCGACTCCGCCGCCACATGGGCAGGTGCGGGTATCGAGGCGGTCCTGATCGGTTGCTTCAGCGATCCCGGCGTCGACGCGCTGTCCGAGGTCTCCGGCCTGCCCGTCATCGGTCCGGGTGAGGCCGGCATTCTGGCCGCCGTGCAATTGGGGGAGCGTTTTTCCGTCCTGTCATCCGACCCGACACCCCCCGGCCTGCGTCGCCGGATCCGCGGCATCGGCGTCGAGGGAAGTTTCGTCTCCGAGGTCACGGTGGGCTGCTCGGTGGCCGATCTCAACCGCGCCCCCGAAAGCCACCTGCCCACCGTCATCGACCGCGCCCGTGCTTGCGTGGCCCAGGGCGCCGATGTGCTTGTGCTGGGCTGCTTCGCCCTTTCCTTTACCCCGGGCCTGCCGGAACGGCTCGCGCGAGCCACCGGCGTTCCCGTCGTAAACCCCGTGATCGCCGGGCTGAAGGCCGCCGAAGCCGTGATCCAGTACCGCGCTGGCCTGCCCCGCGCAGAAACCTCTCAACTCCGGAGTGCAGAATGAACCAAACCACCCCTCCCGATGCGTTCCAGAGCCTTGTCGATGCCGCGCGTTTTCAGCGTCGCCGGCGGATACCCATCCCGGATTTCGCATACCCCGAAGGCGTCAAGATCGCCGTCAATTTCACGCTCGATTTCGACGCCATGCTACTGCGGCGCTTGCTGAACGAACCCTGGGGCCAGAGGGCCAAGGGCGAGTTCGGCGGTCGGGTTGGTGTCTGGCGGATCATGGAGATGTTCGACGAGGAGGAGGTGAAGGTCACGCTCTTCACACCCGGGCGCATCTGCGAGCTTTACCCCGATGTGCTGCACCATGTCGTCGCGTGCGGCCACGAGTTAGCCGATCATATGTGGGAACACGAAGTCTATGCCGACCCGGCCATCGAAGACGCCCATCTGTCCCGCACGCTTGCCGCACTGTCCGCCATCGCCGGAAAACCTGTCACCGGCACCCGCTCCAGCCACACCCCGGGCCTGCTGAAATCCAAGGGCGTGGTCTACAATTCCTTCACCTCCGCCAGTTACATGCCCTTCTACGAATTGGACGCCGAGGGCAGGAACCCGATCCTGCAACTGCCTTTCCACTACGCGCTGGACGATGCGATGTTTTTCAGCTTCGGCTGGCTCGACACGCCGAACCAGGCGCAGCGTGTCATGGACGTGGACGAGGTGTTCGAGATCTGGTGGGACGCCTTTGAACAGCAGTACAGGCAGGGAGGCTACGTCAACTTCCTGCTGCACCCATTCGTCTCGGGCCACGCCATGCGGGTCGACATGATCCAACGCCTGATCCAGCGGATGAAAACCCTGCCCGGTGTCTGGTTCCCCACGTGCGACGAACTCGCCCAGCACGTGCTTGCCCAGCACCCCCTGAAAGACCAGTCGGAGTAACCCATGCCCTGGAAAGACAACTACACCACCTCCGACGAAATCGGCATCCGCGATGGCGACGTGGTCTGGCCCCAAGGGCAACAGATGGCGCTTGGCCTGACGGTCAATCTGAATCCCGCCGGAACGGCCAGGGGCATCACCGCCAAGGACCTTGCCTATCCGACCTGGCACTTCGGTCTGAACGAGGGGCTGGACGCCTTTCTGGGGCTTTTCGCCGAACTGGGCATCCGCGCCACCTTCGCCACCCCGGCCCTCGTCGCCGAGGCCTACCCGGACGTGATTGCGCGCATCCTGGATCAGGGGCATGAAATCGCCGCCCAGGGGCTTTTGGGCGAGGACCCCGCAACTCTGGCGCCCGGTCAGGAAGCGGCGCACATGGAGCGCGCCACAGAGATCCTGACCCGCGTCACCGGGACCGCACCGAAGGGCTGGTTCGCCCTATCGCATCCCGATGATCGCGCCGCTACCGGATGTGCAACGGATGACACCGTCGCCCTGATGAAGGCACAAGGCTACGCCTATATCGGAAACGGGCTCGCGGACGATGCCCCCTATTATTGGGTCACCGATGCCGGCAAGGCCGAGGCACTGCTCGCCCTGCCCTACTACTATCATTTCGACGACACCTTCTTCCTGATGTTCCCCCGCGAAGGCACCGGGCTGGAACGGCCCGCGGCGCTGCTGCGCAACTGGCAGGCAGAGTTCCGCGCGCAATACCGGCGCGGTCGCTACTTCAACCTCTGCGTCTCCCCCGCCCGGTCCGGCTGGGGCCACCGCTTTGAGAACCTCGCAAGCTTCCTGCGCGATGCTTTGGCGCACCCCGGCGTCTGGGCAGTCACCGGCGCCGAAATCGCAGAGCACTGGGAGGCACACCACCCCGTCGCGACCCATCTCAGGCTCGCGCCTTCTATCTGGCGGGACTACGCGGACAGCCTGAGCTGAACAATGAAAACGGATAGCGAAGACATCCTGAGCGGCCTGCTGCGCTGGGTCGAGATCGACACGCCCACCGGCTCGGTCGAAACCATATCGTCACTGGTCGATCTGATCGCCTCGGAACTTGCCCCGCTTGGCTGCGAGATAGAGCGTATCCCCGGCCGCGATGGCATGGGTGACCACCTCGTTGCCCGCTTTTCCGGTGGGGACGGCCCCGGCGTTCTGGTGACCAGTCATATCGACACGGTTTGCGCCCCCGGCACGGTAGAGATCCGACGCGACGGCGACCGGCAATACGGCCCGGGCATCGCCGACATGAAGGGGGGCGGGTATCTCGCGCTTTGCGCGATGCGCGACATCGTGGAGAGCGGCACCGCCCTGCCCGGCCCGGTCACCCTGATCTACAATTCAGACGAGGAGATCGGCTCGCCCACTTCGCACGGACTGATCCAGGCCGAGGCCCGGAAACACGGCGCGGCGCTGATCCCGGAACCCGCGCGCGGCGACGAAGCAATTACCTTTCGCAAGGGCCGCGCCAAGTACACGCTGGACTTTCACGGACGCGAAAGCCACGCAGGTTCCGCCTTTGCAGACGGGCGCTCGGCCATCCTGGAAATGGCCCGCACCATCGGCAGGTTGGAAAGCCTGACCGACCTCGAGACCGAAACCACGGTGAACGTGGGACGTGTGCGCGGCGGAACCGAGCCGAACGTGGTTGCGGGTCATGCCGCCTGCGACATCGACGTGCGCTTTGCCGATGACACGCTCGGGCAGGCAGTGGAGACGCGCTTGCGTGGGCTGACCGCGACCGACCCCGACGTGACGATCACTCTGTCGGGAGAGATCGAGAAGCCCTGCCTTGCCCGCACGCCGGCAACCCTTGCCATGTTCACACGGGCCGCCGAAATCAACGCAGGGCTCGGCGCGCCGATGATCGAGACCCGGTCCGGCGGCGGGAGCGACGGCAATTTCACCTGCGCCGTCGGCGTGCCCACGCTGGATGGCCTGGGCGCGGTCGGCAACGACTGGCATTCGCCGCAAGAACACATCCTCGTTTCACCGTTGGCACGCCGCAAAGCGCTGCTGCGCGACCTGATACTGACCTACGCGGCCATGCGCCCGACCGGAGAACCCCGATGACCCCCAACTTTGGCCAGACCCGTTCCGACATCCGTCGCAATCACGCCCTGCTCACCCCGGAAAGCCATGAATGGATTACCCAGCCGGATTGGCCGGGCGCCGAGCTAGCCTTTCTCATCAGTCCCGATATGGGCGCCAAGTTCGCGATGGCCCTTGTCCGCGCCGAGGCAGGGCTGACAGACATCGGGACCGCCACTGAGGGCGTAGCGCGCTTCGTCTTCGTACTGGAAGGTGCCCTGACCTTTGCCGATGGCAACACGCTGGGTCCGGAAGGCTATGCCTTCCTCCCGCCGGCTTACGATGCCTTGCTGTCCGCATCTTCTGACACGCGCTTTGTCCTGTTCGAATGGCAGTTCCTGGCGCGGGGAGACATCCCTGCCCCCATGTTCGGCTCTGTCGACGGGATCGAGGGCACAGCCCTGCGCGGGGATGACTGGCTGATCGTGCAGAAGATGCTGCCCACCGACCCTGCCTTCGATGGCGAGTTCAACATCATGAACTTCCACCCGGGCGCCTCGCTTGCATATGTCGAGACGCATTTCATGGAACACGGCTTGCTCATGCTGGACGGGGGCGGCGTCTACCGGCTTGACGACCGCTGGTATCCCGTGGGGGCGGGCGACGCGATCTGGATGGGCCCGCATGTGCCCCAATGGTTCGGGGCACTGGGACGAGAGCCGTCGCGCTACCTGATCTACAAGAACTACAACCGCTCACCACTGGCCGAGCGATGACCGGATCACCCGCCGTATTGCGCGAAGACCGTCTTGATTGCCGCCGCAAAGGCCACCGAAGATGCCGTCGGAGTGCGCCCCGCCAAACGACAACACGAAAGGGGCTTGCTGACGAACGACGGGTTCTCCAGCTCGATGAAGGCGATGTTCTCACGCTTGTACTGGAGGAAGCGTCCGATGACGATGCTAATCCCCATGCCGTCCTCGACCATCTGGCGCAGGAGAGTAAAGCTGTTGGTGTTCAGCACTTCCCGAACATCGACATTGTTGCGCACCAGGGCGTCCTGCAACATCTGGTGCAGCGCGATGGAGTGATGGGGAAAGATGAACCTTTCGCCAGAAATGTCTTCCAATCGGATTCTGCGCATCCGCGCCATCGGGTGATCCATCGCGGTGATCACGTAGGTGCGCCTGTGCAAGGTCGCCAGCGTCTCGAGATCGGGGGAAGACGGGAAGTTGTAACCCAACGCGATGTCAATGTCGCCCTCGTGCATCCGCCTGAGGATTTCCGGAGTGTTCTCGACGAAAATCGTGAACATCAGGTTGGGATGATTTCGGTTCATGTCCCGCAAAATGCCGGGCAGGAGATCCGAGGCCAGCACCTCGTTGACCCCCAACCGCAGATGGCCACGCTGCAACCCCTGCAACTGGCCGATCTCGTCAGTCGCGATGCTGAGTTCGTTGAGCACGGAGGCACATCGATAAAGCAGGATTTCCCCGGCCTCTGTCAGTTCCAGCCCCTTACGCCCACGATCCCGGCTAAAAAGCTCCACTTCGAGGCTCAACTCGAGGTTCTTGATCTGCTTGCTGACCGCCGAAGGCGCCACATGCAGCTTTTCGGCCGCCGCCCGAAACGAGCCCAGCCGCGCGACCTCGACGAAATGACGAAGCCCGGGCAAGCGGCTGAGGATCTTGGTGGACGACATGGCGGGCACTCTGAATCCGGCAGGAATCTTACAAGGAGCGCATCATAGATGAAGAAGGCTGGCATACAACTCGACGCCGATTGCGCATCCGGTCTGACGGAACTTGCAGCGGCGCTCGGCACGAAGGCCGTTCTGACTGAACCGGCCGATTGCGACCGATACGCATCGGACCAGTCAGGTCTGATCGGGGCACGCCCCCTTGCAGTGCTGCGGCCAGCGAACACCGAAGAGGTGGCGGAGGCGCTGAGGATTTGTACGCGCCATCGCATCGCCGTGGTGCCTCAAGGCGGCCGAACCGGCCTGTCTGGCGGCGCCAGCAGCCCGGCAGGCGCCGTTGTTCTGTCGACAGAACGCATGACCGGGGTGATCGAACTTGACCGCCAGGGCATGACGATGACGGTTTGGGCCGGTACGCCACTGGAGACAGTTCAGACCACGGCCCGCGAAGCCGGGCTCGATTATCCGGTCGACATCGGCGCGCGGGGCACAGCCACGATCGGCGGGACGATCGCCACCAATGCGGGGGGCATCCGTGTGCTGCAGCACGGAATGACCCGGCAGAACGTGCTGGGGCTAGAAGCGGTGCTGGCGGATGGCACCATCCTTTCCCGCCTTGGCAAGACGATGAAGGACAATTCCGGTCTCGATCTGAAACACCTCCTGATCGGGTCCGAAGGCACACTGGGCGTCGTGACACGCGCGGTGCTGCAATTGCGCCAGAACGTTCCCGACAGTGCGCTGGCACTGATCGCCGTTCCGGATCACGCCGCGGCGCTATCCTGCCTGTCCGTCGCCCGCAGGTGGTTCGGATCGCGGATCTGCGCCTTTGAAGGCATGTGGCCGGACTATTGGGATTTCGTGTGCCGGCGAACCAGTCTCGCCGAGGCAGCAATCAGCGGGCAACATGGTTTCTATGTGCTGATTGAAGTCGAAACCGATCATGCGAATGGAGAAGACGCCCTGGAGACCTTCTTCGCCGAACTGTTCGAAAACGGCTTTGCCGAAGACGGCGTACTTGCCAAGTCTCTGGCGGAAACTCAATCCTTGTGGAGGATCCGCGAGGCCGTCGGCGAAGTCGACCCGGACTTTGGCCCCCACATCAATTTCGACATCGCTGTTGCACCGTCAGAACTCGGGAAGTTTTGCGAGTCCGCTGATGACTTGCTTGAGGGTCTTCAGGACGCGGCGGGGACGCTGAAGGTCGGTCACGTCGCAGACGGAAATGTGCATCTACTGGTTGCCCATGACGGCAGTGCCGAAGCAGAGGAAAGGATCGAGACCGCCATTTACGAGCTGCTCAGTGACTGGAATGGCGCGGTGACCGCGGAACATGGAGTTGGCCGTCTGAAAGTGCGATGGATCACTCATAGCCGCAGCCGCGAAGAAATGGCGGTCATGCACACCCTGAAAAGGCAGCTTGATCCCTTTGGGATTCTGAACCCGGGTGCGCTTTTCGGGGTGCCGGAGAGCTGAAGCTTTCCGTAGCCAGTGTTCCTCCGATTACACGTTGGCAATGAGGTTCCATGGCAAGAGCCCTGCGATGCGGCTCTGCATGTGCCCTCCAGCGATAGCTGTCAGGATTCTTGTCAGCCTAGCGCCTTCCGTCGGCGCATCTCGTCCTGCAGCAAGCCGCCATACTTTTCTTCCAGTTCAAGTAGGTCACCTAGCTGATCCCAGCCTTACGGCAGATCTCCGCAACCGGCGTGCCTTGCCCGCCCCGCTTCAGGATGAAGGCCTTCTGCGCTTCCGTGAACTTCGATGCTTTCATGCGTTTCCGCTCCTCTCCTAGCCACGCCAACTTAGCCGAAAACTCCAGTTTCAAATGGTCCAGTTTCCAGGGGGCAGAGCAGATCCTAAGCTGGGTATGTTCATCCAGCCCGACTGGTTTGAGGTGACCGAGGCGGGGGTGGGGACGAATAGGTATGCCTTTTCGGCGAACGATCCAGTGAATTTGAAGGATCCAGGGGGGAACGAATATGATGACTACCATTTAGACGATAATTTGGCAGACGAGAGGAACCGAGATTTTGCAGAACGTCATGAGGCGGAAGCAAAGGCACTTAGAAATAGCACTGCAATTTCCGACAGAATAGCCGTTCTACTCGGAGCGGCCCGGGCGTTGGAAATAAGATCCGCCGATCGACGGGCTCGAATTGGCCTAACGTCGGATCAAAGGTGGCATCTGGATATGGAGAGCTTTGTTGTTGAAACTGCCATTGCCTTTTCCGGCACGCGCGCCCGAAAAATATTTGAAGGCAAATTCCCCCGCCCGGGGGTCCATAGAGCTGATCTGAAGGAGGCAAGTAAAAATTATATTGACCACCACCTTCTCGGAACTCCTGCAACCGATAAATTGTTAGCCAAAGGGGAATCAATTCATGTATTTAATGACATGGCAATGTTGCGTCGGGTTCAGAATGAACTTTTGAAAAGAGGTAACTATATGGGCTCAACCCGCGGTCACGAGAGATATGGCTTGTATTTTGACAAGCCAATTGGATTCAGAATAAAAGATGGTGTTGTTACGAACCGCTTGCGCTATGGAGAGTTGAAGGTGTATAATGATGGCACTTATCATGTTGTGCCGCGAACGCATCCGGCCCGGTAGTGGATAAAGGGATTTGGGATGTTAGCGGTTGAAAAAGACATTGAGTGGTACGAGGTATGGACCGATGCGCGCCCTGATATGGTATATGTTTTGGTCCTTTTATTGTCGACATCAGAGGGGTTTATTGTTTTTGACCCGAAAATAGAAAAAATAGTTGCAAAATTTCGCACCTATGATGACGCTTTAAACTTTCTGTGCGAAGATGAGTTTTCTAAGGTCGTCGGACGAGAAATAGTAGACAAGTGAGATTCCAATGGTCGGGGCGGCAATGTTGCGAAATCCGTTGAAAGATGGATTCCTCATTTTGCTTGGATGGCCTTGCAATGCGCGCTCTGTGCGCTGTGAGCTGATTCAGCGCATCCAACTTGAATTTTTCGCTATGATTTCTGGCCCCTACGTCGACCTACTTGCCTCAAAGATAGGGGGGGGGGGGGGGAGGGGGGCGAATCATCTGAAAATCTTTGAAAAGCTCACCTTCTTATTTTTCGATGTCTGTTAAAAAATTGCCCGAGTACGATTCGGGAGACGGGTTGATCACATTTGGCTGAAATTGCACCCCGACTTGGGGCGCCTGGCGCCAACTGCGTCACCATCCCCTCCTTCCCCCATTCAATCCTCATTCGGCTCATCGTTTGCGCCAAACTGCTCAACCGCCCGAGAGGTTCCGTCTCCGCCAATTCCCGCCGCACCCGCAAAATCCGATCTACCGGCAATCCCACCGCGCGCAACAGCTCGGGTGGGGCGAGGTAGAGATCAACCAACCCCTCCACATCCTGCAAGCGCAGCTCATAGCGTCGCCCGTCAAAGTCCATCTCAATCGGCGTGCTGTCCAAAGGCAGCGCCCCGCCGTCCAGCCCCATCATGGCCAGCCCCAGATCCCCTGTAGTCAGCGCGTCCAATGCCCGCCGATCCATCGCCTCACGATGTTCGGCGATCAACCGCCCCTTGACACGCATCTGCGCCATTTCCTGGGCTTGAAGCACAGCGAGCACCGAGGCTATGCTGAGAAAAGCCAGAAGAACAGGCAGCAACGTGATCCAGTTTCGTTTCCCGCGCAGCCTGTTGGCGCTTTCCGCCCTTTTCACAATCACCGCCCTTCTTTCCTTAATCTGGATAGACCCAAGAGCCGCGCTCTATCTCATTGCGACCCTTCCCGCGCTTATCCTCGGCGCTCATCATGACCTTGTCACGCAAGAGATCCCGGATTTGGCCTCATTGTGGATCCTTGGTGTCGGAGCGGTACGTTTGGCACGCTCCGCTGACCCGGCCTGGCCAACGCTGATCGCGGCAGCTGTCATCACAGCCATCCTATAGGCCTCCAGTGAACTCTACTTTCGCAAGAAAGGCACCGAGGCGCTTGGCCTGGGGGGATATCAAATTGATTGGTGCGGCTGCGGTCTTTTTGGGGCCGGTGGGTCTTTGGGCTCTATTCCTGATTGCGCCAATAGGTGGAATAGCCTTTGCGATTTTGAGGCAAGGCAGCTCAGGTGGTGTTCCCTTTGGACCGTTTATCGCATACGGAGTGATCCTGAGTATTGCCGTTTTTCATTGAACAGGTAGGGGGGCGTGACCGTGAAGCTTGCCAAACGGAACCCTCGTGCTGGCATGTCCCTTTTGGAAGTCATGGTGGTTCTGGCCATTATGGCACTGGTGATCGGCATCGCAGCACCCCGCTTTATTGACAGTTTCGGGCGCGCCAAAGGGCAGTCCGCTTTGATCCAGATGGGCAACCTGCGTGCCGCTGTGCAACTATTTTACATTGATATGGGGCGGGTACCGTCACCGGCGGAGGGTCTTGAGGCGTTGATCCGGGCGCCACGTGGCACGACAGACTGGCGTGGGCCATATATTGACCCGCCCCCGCTGATTGGTCCGG
>NZ_JARAMO010000325.1:0-10637 GCF_028807275.1 Mameliella sp. AT18 | reverse complement strand
GGCTCAGGCCCTCAAAAAGCGAGGGAGGGTGCAGGGCAACAGGCGATGCTTGTTCCCTGGTGACTCCGGAAGCAACAAACAGGCACAGCCTGTCCAGAGGGGTCGGTGGGCGGGCGTCTTTGCGGCAAGGCCGCAAACAGTCCCGTCCCGCCGCCCCCTTGATCCCGTCCTGCCGCGCCCCCATAACCGGATCAAACCCAAAGGACCGCTTACATGGACGCATCGACCGGCTCTTTCGACGCCGCTTTCTGGATCTCCTCTGCCGCGATTTTGGCCCTCATCATGCTGTCGGCCTTCTTTTCCGGCTCCGAAACCGCCCTCACCGCCGCTTCGCGGGGCAAGCTGCGCGCAGCCGCCGACAAGGGCAATTCCGGGGCCCTGCGCGCGCTCGGCATCACCGAGGACAACGAAAGGCTGATCGGCTCGGTTCTGTTGGGCAACAACCTGGTCAACATCCTGGCCACGGCGCTGGCCACCAGCATTTTCACCCAGGCCTTCGGCGAGGGCGGCGTCGTCTACGCCACGCTGGTCATGACCCTCCTGGTGCTGATCTTCGCCGAGGTCCTGCCCAAGACCTATGCCATCACCAACCCCGAAACCGCCGCCTCGCGCGTGTCGGCGCCCATCGCGCTGGTTGTGCGCCTGTTTGCGCCCGTGGTGTCGGCCGTGCGCGTGCTGGTGCGGGCATTGCTGCGCATCGTCGGCGTGCGCACCGATCCAGACAGCCACATCCTCGCCGTGCGCGAGGAAATCGCCGGTGCCCTGCAACTGGGCCATTCCGAAGGCGTGGTCGAAAAGGAAGACCGCGACCGCATCCTGGGCGCGCTGGACCTCAGCGATCGCACGGTCGAGGAGATCATGCTGCACCGTTCCAAGATCGAGATGATCGACGCCAACGCGCGGCCGCAGGAAATCCTGGAACAATGCCTGGAAAGCAGCCACACCCGCCTGCCGGTCTTCCGCGACGACCCCGAGAACATCATCGGCGTCATCCACGCCAAGGATCTCTTGCGCGCCATGTACAAACTGGTGGACGAGGATCAGACGATGGCAGGCGCCATCGCGGGTTTCAACATCACCGACATCGCGATGAAGCCCTATTTCGTCCCCGACACCACCTCGCTCGACGACCAGATGCGCCAGTTCCTGCGCCGCCGCACGCATTTCGCGCTGGTGGTCGACGAATACGGCAGCCTGCAGGGATTGATCACGCTCGAGGACATCCTCGAGGAAATCGTCGGCGAGATCACCGATGAATTCGACCCCGACGCCGAACACCCGATCCGCCGCGCCGAAGACGGACATTACTGGATCGACGGCGCCATGACGATCCGCGATTTCAACCGCGCCACTGACTGGTCGCTGCCCGACGACGAGGCCAACACCGTCGCAGGCCTCGTGATCCACGAGGCGCAGATGATCCCCACCGTGGGCCAGGTCTTCAGCTTTCACGGCTTCCGCTTCGAGGTCATGGCGCGGGAAAACAACCGGATCACCAAGCTCAAGGTCCGTCCGCTGGTCTCCGGGACCGCCTAGACAGCCGCAGGGGCGATCTTGATTTGGCTCAAGGCCTGCGCTGCCCTGCCTGATACCCTGTCCTTATGGCCAGCGTGCGCGGGGTGTCCAGCCCTCGCCGGGTCGGGAGGACGCCACGATGAAAAAGCTTCGCCCGCAGTACTTGGCAGCATGGCTTGCCTTGGCCGTGGCGGTCGGCGGGGCAGAGGCAGATCCCCCGGAGACGCTGCACCTTGTGCAGGGGCTGGATATCAACACCCTTCTCAAGGACGGCCCCGCCTCACCCGCGCCGGAGAGCAACCGCCCGGCAGACCTGACGGATCTGTTGCGCGGCACGCCCGCACCGGGCCCCGAGGCGATGGAGGTGCCCTCGCCCCTTCCCGCCGCACGCGCCGTCAGTGCCTTCCCCGATACAGCCCTCGCAGGCAAATGGACGGGCCAGGGAACAGGGTGCAGCGGCGTTTCCATCACCTTTACGATAGGCGACGCCAACTTTGACGGACACAGCCTTTGGACCGACCCGGACAATGGCAGCATCCTCACCACCCGCGTGACCGCCCGGGCAGACCGCACCCGCGCAGGCAAGACCCTTCCGGGACAGCCTTACGCCTACCTGTCCTTCGCCCGGCAATACGCGGCCCGGATCACGCGAACAGATGCCTCTGGCCGGGTCGCGGACATGCTCGAAGATTACCCCGTGACCCTTCTGGTCGCCCGCGATCCGGATGCCGGGGGACTGGTCCTGCGCTTTGTCGAACCGGTGACGCCCTGCGCTTTCACGCGGTCGGACCAATGACGGAGCGTCACGGATGAAACGGCACAGCCCGATACACCTGATGGTCCTGGCCCTGGTCACTTTTCTGGCCGCCACCCCGCCGCGCGCGGACACCGACACCCAGATCGAGGCCACCATCGCCCAGTTGCGCCAGCAGGTCGGCCAGATCATTACCCGCAGCGGCAAGGTTGAAAGCGAGCTGACAGCAATCCGAGCCTTCAAATGGCGCATTTGGAAAGCATGGATTCAACCTTGGCAAGCCAATGACACCGCAATCCGCAACCTGACAGCAGAGATCGAAGCGCTCAAGCGGATGCGCGCCTTCAACCAGAACTCGCGCGATCTGAACAACAAGATGCGAGCGCTGCTGGCGGAACGCACCGCGCTGGAGCGGTTGCGGAACGGCACGGTCGATGACTGCGACCCGCCCTGCTCCGACATTCACCAGTTGTTCCAACAATACAACATCCGCGTTCAGCGCGAAAAAGAACTGGTCGCCGAACTGGCCGATTTGAATCGGGACTCCCTGCGGCTGGATGAGCGGATCAAGGCACAAAAGGACAAGCTGGCCGACAACAAGGCGGCGCGAGACAAGCTTCTGGCCGTCGAAAGGGACAAGCTGACGGCAGAGCGCAGCCGTTACGGCGAGATGCTCAAGAACCCTGAGCACTTCATCCTGCCATCCCTGACACCCGGCGGGCCACCCCGCATCCTGACCAAGGATGAATTGACGGTGGAAATCACGCTGATCCTCTTCGAGGTCGGCACCACCAATGACATCGCCAGCCCCGAGTTCCGGGACGAGATCGCGGCCTTGGTGCACAGGATTCAGCAAAGCTCGGCGCTGATGCGGCAACGGATCGGGGCCAAGATCGATTTTCTGAATGACCAGATCGCCGCCCTGGACCGGCGGCTGTCCGCCACGGCGGGCACGGTCGCCCCCCAGCCGGACGGCGCCAATTGCCCGGCCCGCAACCCCGACCTGACAGGACAGGTTCTGACCCACCGCATCCCGCCAGGCGATGACCGGGATTATCTCTCGTGCAGCTATTTCGCCAGTCCCAACGGCGGACAGGCCGCCGGTCCGATCAAGTCACAGGTCCGCTACGCGGCTGGCAAGGAAAGCGGGGTCTCTGCCTATTTCACACAGGACGGCGGACATCACCTCGACCAGATCCACGATATCCACGGCCCGAGGCAGAGCGGCTCTGACTGTGGCTATCATTCCGCCAGCGCCATTGCCAAATACCGCCTGCAAGGCGACGACGGCAGCGCAATGGTCGTTTTCTGCGAGCCGGACGGCACCTTGGGAAAATGCGATTACTTCACCCATGATGGGCGCGCGCGCCGGTGCAGCGGGGATTGCACCGACAAATGCGCAGCCCTGCGGACCAGCATCGGCTGGCCCGCGATGCAATAGGGTCAGGCGCGCAGGCGCTCTCCGGACGGGTCGAACGGCGGCTCTGCCAGGATTTCCGCCCCGTGCGGGCGGCCCAGCACCATGACCTCGACCCTGTCACCCGGCGCCGCCCTGCCCGCCTTGACGTAGCCAAGCGCCAGGCTGCGCCCCACCGAGTAGCCATAGCCGCCCGAGGTCACGCGCCCGATGCCCTGCCCGTCGCGAAAGATTGGCTCTCCGCCCGTGGCATCGGCGTTGGAGGCCGTTATCGCCTTCTCGTCCAACGCAAGGATCACCAGTTCCTCGCGCGCCGGCTTGTCGATCACCTCCACCAGCGCCTGCTTGTTCAGGAACGCTTTGTCCAGCTTGCACAGCCGCGCCAGCCCCACTTCCTGCGGCCAGTACTCGGGCGAATACTCGCGGCCCCACGAGCCATAGCCCTTTTCGATCCTGAGGCTCATCAGCGCACGGCTGCCGACCGGGCCGATCCCAAGGTTTTCGCCTTCCTTCAGAAGTGCCTCGTAAAGCCGCGCCTGGTCGTCCTCGGCACAATGGAGTTCCCAGCCAAGATCACCGGTAAAGGAGACCCGCAGCGCCAACACCCGCACACCGGCCAACTCGATCCATTGCGAGGCCATGAAGGGCCAGTCCTCGGTCGCCAGCGAGGCGTTGGTCAACCGCCCCAGAATCTCGCGCGAGCGCGGCCCGGCCACGTTGAAGCCGCACATGGCCTTGGTCATCGACGTGCAAGTCGTCCCCTCGGGCAAGGGCACATCCGCGAAGAAACGCTGGTGATAACGCTCGGCCATACCCGAGCCGATCACCCAGAATTCCTCTTCGCCCAGGCGGGTGACGGTGAAATCCCCGGCAATCCCGCCGCGCTTGCCGATCAGCGGCGTCAGGCAGGAGCGCCCCACCCTGCGCGGCATCCGGTTGGCAAACAGCGCGTTCAGCCAGTCCTCAGCCCCCGCGCCGCTGACGCGGTACTTGGCAAAGTTCGAGATATCGATGATGCCGCCGGTGTCACGCAGCATCCGCGCCTCGCGGCCCACGCTCTGCCACCAGCCCTGCCGGGTAAAGCCGGGCGTATCGGGCTGGTCGGCGTCGAAAAATGCGGGATGTTCCCAGCCGTAGTTGAGCCCGAACCTGGCCCCCATCGCCTTTTGCATTTCGTAGACCGGACGTACACGCACCGGGCGGCCGGCATCGCGCTCTTCTCCGGGGAAGTGGATGGCAAAGCGGTGCGCGTACTGGTTCATCACCCGCGCCTTGGTGAATTTCTCATCCGCCCAGTCGCCAAAACGTGCCACGTCCCAGGCGAACATGTCGTACTGCATCTCGCCTTCGACGATCCATTGCGCCGCCATCAGCCCCATGCCGCCGGACTGCGAGAAACCGGGGATGATGCCATTGCAGCAGAAATAGCCCTTCAGTTCCGGCACCGGCCCCATCAGCACGTTCGAATCCGGCGACCAGATCATGGGCCCGTTGATGACCCTCTTGATCCCCGCCGTGCCCACCGCCGGCACCCGGTCGATGGCGCGCATCATGTTGTCTTCGATGCGTTCCAGATCATCCGGGAAAAGGTCATGCGCAAAGTCCAGCGGCGTGCCGTCCTCGGCCCAAAGCCGCACGTCGCGTTCATAGGCGCCGATCAGCAGGCCCTTGCCTTCCTGGCGCAGGTAATACTCGCCGTCCCGGTCCGCGACCGAGGGCAGGCGCCGGTCCATCCCGTCGATCTCGGCGATGGTCTCGGTCACGAAATACTGATGCTCGGTCGGTTGCAGCGGCAGCTTCACCCCCGCCAGCGCCGCCACCTCGCGCCCCCAGAGCCCGGCGGCGTTCACCACCCAGGGGGTTGTGATGTCGCCCTTGGGCGTCCGCACGATCCACGACCCGTCCGGCTGCTGTTCCGTCGCCATGACAGGCGTGAACCGATGGATTTCCGCCCCCCGTTGCCGCGCCCCCGCCGCGTATGCCGCCGTCACGCCGGACGGGTCCACGTTGCCGCCATCGGGTTCATACATGATGCAGCGGATGCCGGTGAAATCGACCAGCGGGTGCAGGCGCTCAGCCTCGTCCCGGGTGATCTCGTAGAAGTTCATGCCGTAGAGCTTGGCCTTGGCCGCTTGCAGGCGCAGCTGGTGCTCCCGCTCGACCGTCTGCGCAAGGTACAGGCTGCCGGGCTGGAAGACGCCGCAGCTCTGGCCGGTTTCCGCCTCCAGGTCCTTGTACAGGGTCATGGTATAGTGCTGCAGGCGGCTGATGTTGGTGCTGTCGTGCAGCCCGTGGATATTGGCCGCCGCGTGCCAGGTGGAACCCGACGTCAACTCGTCGCGTTCAAGCAGGACAACATCACGCCATCCGAGTTTTGTCAGGTGGTAAAGGATCGAACATCCGATCACGCCGCCTCCGATGACGACGGCTTGGGCTTCGCTGCGCATGGGTCACTCCGCAAATCTGCCCGTCACCCTGCCCGGCAAACACGTACAAAAAATGCCCGTTTGCGACAGATTTCGTCGCCCGTTCACAACGCCTCGCGCTTCTTCTTTCGTCAAATACGCATGACAGGTGGCCGCTTCGGCGGCCCGTACCGAATGGAGGCAGATCATGAAAACAACAACCCGAGTCGTCGTGATCGGAGGCGGAGTCGTCGGCTGTTCCGTGCTCTACCACCTGACCAAGCTGGGCTGGTCGGACGTGATGCTGCTGGAACGATCCGACCTGACCAGCGGCAGCACATGGCACGCGGCGGGCGGTTTTCACACGCTGAACGGCGATACCAACATGGCCGCGCTGCAGGGGTACACCATCCGCCTCTACAAGGAACTCGAAGAGCTGACGGGCATGTCCTGCGGGCTGCACCACGTCGGCGGCATCACCCTAGCCGACAACCGCGACCGTTTTGACATGCTGCTCGCGGAACGCGCCAAGCATCGTTACATGGGCCTGGAAACCGAGATCGTCGGGCCGGAAGAGATCGCGAAACTCGCCCCCATCGTGAACCTCGACGGCGTGATCGGGGCGCTCTACGATCCGTTGGACGGGCACCTCGATCCCTCCGGCACGACCCATGCCTATGCCAGGGCCGCGCGCATGGGTGGGGCCGAAATCCATCTTCATACCAAGGTGTTGGAGACCAATCCTCGTGCGGATGGCACTTGGGATGTTGTCACTGACAAAGGCACCATTCATACCGAACATGTCGTCAACGCCGCCGGTCTCTGGGCGCGCGAGGTGGGCGCAATGGCAGGTGTCTACCTGCCGTTGCACCCGATGGAGCATCAGTACCTCGTGACCGAGGAAACGCCCGAGATCTACGAACGCGACGCGGAACACCCCCACGTCATGGACCCGGCGGGCGAAAGCTACCTGCGGCAGGAAGGGCGCGGGCTGTGCATCGGTTTCTACGAACAGCCCTGCCGCCCCTGGGCAGTGGACGGCACCCCCTGGGAATTCGGTCACGAACTCTTGCCGGATGACTTTGACAAGATCGAGCAAAGCATTGAATTCGCGTACAAACGCTTTCCCGTTTTGGAACGCGCCGGGGTAAAATCCGTGATCCACGGGCCCTTTACCTTTGCGCCCGACGGCAACCCGCTGGTGGGGCCGATCCCCGGGCTGCGCGGCTATTGGTCGGCCTGCGGCGTGATGGCAGGCTTCAGCCAGGGCGGCGGCGTGGGGCTGATGCTGGCGCAATGGATGGTGCATGGCGAATGCGAACGCGACACCGGCGCGATGGACGTGGCGCGCTTTGGCGACTGGATCTCACCCGGCTACACCCTGCCGAAAGTCATTGAAAACTATCAGAAACGCTTTTCGGTCAGCTATCCAAACGAGGAACTGCCCGCTGCGCGGCCCAACCGCACGACGCCGATGTATGACATCTTCCATCGCATGGGCGCGGTCTGGGGCGCGCAATACGGGCTGGAGGTGGTCAACTACTTCTCCACCGAGGGGGAACCGCGCTATGAGACGCCGTCATTCCGCCGTTCAAACGCCTGGAACGCCACCGCGCGCGAAGTGCGCGCAGTGCGCGAGGCGGCAGGCATCAACGAAGTCCAGAACTTCGGCAAGTACCGCGTAACCGGGCCCAATGCCCGCGCCTGGCTGGACCGGATCATGGCGGGCCGCATCCCCGCGCCGGGCCGCATGTCCCTAACACCCATGCTGTCGCCCGCCGGTCGGATCATCGGCGATTTCACCGTCGCCTGCCTGTCCGAAACCGAGTTCCGCCTGACCGCCTCCTATGGTGCGCAGGCCTATCACGTGCGTTGGTTCCTGCAACATCAGGAAGACGGCGTAAGCATCGAGAACATCAGTGACAAATCCACCGGATTCCAGGTGGCCGGGCCGCTCGCACGCGAGATCCTTCAGGCCTGCACCCGTACCGACATCAGCGACATGCGTTTCATGGACGTTCGACGCATGGTCGTGGGCATGACAGACTGCCTCGTGCAGCGCGTCTCTTATACCGGCGACCTGGGCTTTGAAATCTACTGCGATCCGATGGCACAACGACAACTGTGGGCCACGCTCTGGGCCGCCGGCGCGCCGATGGGCATGAAACCCTTTGGCATGCGCGCGATGATGAGCTTGCGCCTGGACAAGTTCTTTGGTTCTTGGGGACGCGAGTTCTCACCCGACTACACTTGCGCGGAAACCGGCCTGGATCGGTTCATCCAGTGGTCCAAGGGGGATTTCATCGGTCGCGCTGCCGCTGAAGCCGAGCGCGCCGCACCGCCGCATCGGGTCCTTGCGGTCTTTGAGATCGACGCCCTGGATACGGATGTGAACGCTTACGAACCGGTCTGGATCGACGGCGAAGTACAGGGGTTCTGCACCTCCGGCGGCTATTCGCATTTCGCGCGAAAGTCGATCTCTATGGCTTTGATTCCCCGAGAGAAAGCCCGCCTCGGCTTGATCGCGGAAATCGAGATCCTGGGCGAGATGCGCCCGGCGCGGCTGATCACGCAGCCGCTCTTCGATCCGGAAGGTCAGCGCATGCGGGGATGATGCGGCACATGCATTGCCGCAACGCAGCATATAGCGGGCGTCAGATCGCACGACACAAAAAGTTGCGCACTTGTCACAAGACGCGCCACATTCTTGCTCAACCTGTGTTAGTGTCTGCCCCATGCTGGATATTTCGATTCTCATCCCCGCCGCGGGCGCATCTTCACGGATGCGTGGCCGCGACAAGTTGACCGAAACAGTAGATGGTCTTCCGCTGCTGCGCCGTCAGGCGCTGCGCGCGATCGACACGGGCGCACATGTGGCCGTGACCCTTCCCGATCCCGACCACCCACGCGCCGCGGCCCTGCAGGGGCTGCCCGTGCAGGTGATCGAGGTTCCGGATTCCGATCTTGGCATGTCCGCCTCGATCCGCCGGGGCGTGGGTCTGATCCCACGCGGCATCAAGGCGATGATCATCCTGCCTGCCGACATGCCGGAGATCGAAACCGAAGATATTCAAAAGCTTATCTCCAGCTTTCAATCCGTCCCCTTCCCGATGCTGCAACAAGCCACGGCTGCCGATGGCACGCCGGGCCATCCGGTGCTTTTCCCGCAGGATTGCTTCATGGCCCTGCAGACTCTCACAGGCGACCAAGGCGCACGAGACGTCCTGAAGGCGAATGCACACAGGCTCCGGCAGATCCCGCTGCCAGACCGTCGTGCTCTGACTGATCTGGACACGCCAGAGGCTTGGCGCGCTTGGCGCGCCTCCCAGGGGGACGCCTGCCTCACAGGCTAGGCCGCCCGTAAAATCAAAACTCTAACGGGCGTTCTTCATCTCAGAGCGCCCGTTTCCCTCGCGCATCGCACCCGTGCCTTCCGACCTATGACAAAACAGAAACGGGACGGCCAAGGCCGCCCCGTTTCCATGTTGTCCGTTCCGGGCGCGAGGGTCGTCGTGCGCCGGAACGGGCTGCATATTCCGTTCCGGCGACACCCTTACTGCGTGAGCAGCGCCGCCTCGTGCTTTTTCAGCGAGCGGCGCGCCGAGGCATAGGCCTTGAGGCCTTCCGCATGTTCCAGTTCGGGGAACAGTTCCAGGATTTCCTGGCGCTGCGCGTTGCCGATGCCCTTGAGGCTGTAGTCGCCGGGCTGGAAGCTCTCGGTCCAGGCCCCGTTCGAGAGGATGACCTCGTGGCTGTCGAACATCACGTGGATGTAGGCCACGCCGTTGGCCTCGACCTCGTCCACGCCGTCCAGACCGGTCAGGTGCTTGGCCGCGACAAGGACCTCACGCTCTTCGAAGTAAAGCGCGGTCTTGTCATTGGCCACCAGCACCCGGTGGTTCGGCGAGACCAGCATGTCATGCTCGGGCAGATTGTTGCCCAGGGCCCCCTGCTGGATCAGGATCGGCTTGAAGTGCGGTTTGCGTGCCAGGTCAAAACCCGTCAGGTCCTTGCGCCCGACCCACTTGATCTCCTGGATGCCGTTGTCGCGGGTGATGACCCGGTCACCGACCATCAGTTCCTCGACCAGGCGTTCGCCCTGCGGCGTGGCGATCAGCGTACCCGGGGTAAAGCAGGGCACGATTTCCTCGATCTCGAAGAAGTCCATCGTGCCGGTCACGTCGCCCGCGGCGTTCAGGAACTCGATCGTCCCGTCCAGGCCGTTGCCGTTGCTGTCCACCACAGTGTTGACGATCCGCCAGTCGACGTCCTGCGCGCCGACGCCCGACATGTCCAGGATGTCGTAGTCCTGGTTCGGCGGATCCTCGGGGTTGACCTGATCGACGAAGCCGCCCGAACCGCCATCGACCGTGTCGCCGATGCCGTCAGCCGCGCTGTCGACCACGATCACGTCGCGATCGCTGCCCCCCATGATGCTGTCATCGCCCGACCCGCCGTTCAGCGTGTCGTTGCCCTGACCGCCCATTAGGGTGTCATCGTCGTTGCCGCCCATCAGAAGGTCGTCGTCGATGCCGCCGTCCAGCGT
>NZ_JARAMO010000324.1:0-7773 GCF_028807275.1 Mameliella sp. AT18 | reverse complement strand
TTCTTTGGTTTGAAAAATACCTCGGGGGTGAATGGTCCCGGACTTGATCCGGGATCAGAGGGGGCAGCGCCCCCTGTCGGCATTCGCCGCTCAGACCGGGAGCGCGGCCAGCGCCACGCGGCGGCCTTCGCTGAGCAGAACATTATAGGTGCGGCAGGCCGAGGGCGAGTTCATCGCCTCGACGCCAAGTCCCGCCTCTTCCAGACGATCCCGCAGGTCCTTGGGCAGATGGGCGGTTTCGGCCCCCGTGCCGACAAAGATCACGTCGACAAAGCCGATCATGCTCAGCAGCGTCTCGTGATCCTCCAGCCCGCCCCAGTCGGCGCGGCCCCGGTCCCAGATCAGCAGCGCGCCCTCGTGAACCTCGCCGCCGACACGGAAAAAGCCGGGGCCATAGCCGTCGACCGGCAGCGCATCGGTGAATGTGATCTCGTTCAGTCGCATGGCTGCTACCTACTCCCAAATGGGCAGGCCAGACAAGGCCGCCAGTGCGATCAGGACATAGGCGATGCCGCGGTAGAAATGCTCCTGCTCCGGTCGGAACAGCCATCCCCCCACCATGTTGCCCGCCATGTTCGGCAGCGCCATGAGCAGCCCCAGAAGGGCAAAGCCCGGCTCCAGCCGCCCGAAGGCCCCCATGTAGCCCACCAGCAGCACGTCATAGGAGAGGAGAAACAGAAGGATCGTCGCGCGGATGATCCGGACCGGCAGCGGCCGCGACATGTAGAACAGGATCACCGGCGGCCCCGGCAGGCCGGCCACACCGCCCAATGCGCCGGCCGCACCGCCGATCCCCGTCACCATGCGCCGACTGACCGTGCCGCGATACCGCAGCCCAAGCGACAGGATGCCCAGCATCGCAAGTGCCAGCAGACCCACGGCAAGCTGAAACACCTCGGGCGGGATGCGGGTCAGCGCCCAAAGTCCCAGCGGCAGACACAAGATGCAGCCAAGCACCAACCGCCCCAGGTCGCCGCGATCAACGTCGCTCCAGGCGCGGCGCAGGATCGGCAAGGGACCGAACAGGTCCATCAGCGTCATCGTGAGGATTGCACCGAAGGGCGGCAGGACCTGGGCCGCAACCGGCAGAAAGACCAGCCCAGAGCCAAAGCCCGTAAAGCCACGCACCAACCCGGCGAAAAAAGCCGCCAGGACGATCCAGCCCGTCTCCATCGGAGACAGGCTGAACCAGGCATCAGGCATCGATGTCGCCGAACTGGTTGCCGGTGGTGTCCGTCGGCTTGGACCAGTCGCGTTTCACGCCAAGGCGCAGCAACATGACCGAGGCCACGAAGATCGAAGAATACGTGCCGACGATCACGCCCCAGGTCATCGCGAAGACAAAGCCCCGGATCACGTCGCCGCCCAGCACCAGCAGCGCAATCAGCGCAAGGAGGGTGGTGGCCGAGGTCATGAAGGTCCGGCTCAGCGTCTCGTTGATCGAGAGGTTCAAGACTTCCTTGAGGTCCTTGGACTTGTACTTGATCAGGTTCTCGCGCACGCGGTCAAAGACGACGACCGTGTCGTTCAGCGAATAGCCGACGATGGTCAGCAGCGCCGCGATGATCGCCAGGTCAAACCGGATCTGAAGTTCAGAGAAGATGCCGATTGTCAGGATCACGTCATGCACCAGCGCCACAACGGCGCCGAGGGCGAACTGCCATTCGAAGCGCAGCCAGATGTAGATCAGCACCGCACCAATCGCCAGCGCCACGGCAATGGCCGCGGTCCGGATCAACTCTCCCGAGACCTTGGGCCCGACGGATTCGACCGAGACGAACTTGATGTCCGGCGAGATTTCCAGCAGCGCGGCCTCGGCGATTTCGATCACCTCGGTGCTGACCGCCTCCTCACCGTCCTGCGCGCCGATACGGATCATGGCGACGTTCTGTTCGGGGCCAAAGTTCGGGTCGAAGACCTCGGAGATCACCACGTCGCCCAGTTCCAGCGCCGCCAGCGCATCGCGGTAGGCGCCCACGTCCACCGGCTGCGCGCTTTCGGTCCGGATCGTGGTGCCGCCGCGAAAGTCGATGCCGTAGTTCAGCCCGCGCAGCCCGAAGCTGCCAAGCGCCAGCAGGATCAGGAAGGCCGAGATGCCCAGCCAGAGCACCGGCCGCGAAAAGAAATCGAAGTTGGTCTGTTGGGGTACCAGTCTCAGGCGCATGTCAGACCTCGATCGTTTTCGGACGGCGGCGTTCGAACCAGATGACGATCAGCAGCCGCGTGACAAAGATCGCAGTGAAGACGGAGGTCAGGATGCCGAAACCCAGGGTCACGGCAAAGCCGCGCACCGGGCCCGAGCCCATGACATATAGGATCACCGCCGTGATGAAGGTGGTGATGTTCGCATCGACGATCGCCGACAGGGCCTTTTCATAGCCCAGTTCGATCGCCCGCGCCGGCCCGCGCGCAGTGCGCAGTTCCTCGCGGATCCGTTCGAAGACCAGCACGTTTGCGTCGACCGCCATACCCACGGTCAGCACGATGCCCGCGATACCCGGCAGGGTCAGCGTGGCCCCGATCATCGACAAGAGGCCAAAGATCAGCGCAATGTTCAGGATCAGCGCGACGTTGGCGAAAAGACCGAAGAGACCATAGCTGAGCGCCATGAAGACCAGCACCGCGACAAAGGCCACCATCGTGGCGATCTTGCCCGCGTCGATGCTGTCCTGCCCCAGTTCCGGCCCGATGGTCCGTTCCTCGAGGAAGACCAGTTCCGCCGGCAGGGCGCCGGCACGCAGCAGCACCGCCAACTGGGTCGATTCCTCGACCGTGAAATTGCCGGTGATGATGCCCGAGCCGCCCGCGATATGGGCCTGGATGACGGGGGCGGAAATCACCTCGTCGTCCAGCACGATGGCAAAGGGAGAGCCGATGTTCTGCGCGGTATAATCGCCAAAGCGCCGCGCGCCCGAGGGGTTGAAGCTGAAGTTCACCGCCGGGCGACCGTTCTGGTCAAAGGCGGGCTGGGCGTTGGTCAGGTCCTCGCCGGTGACGACGGGCGCCTGTTCGAGGATGTAGTAGACCCCCTCCTGGTCCAGCGCGGGCACCAGTTCGTTGCCTACGCCGGGGCGTTCGCTGCTGTCGGAGGTCCGGCTGACCACGGGCTGAAAGGTCAGCTGCGCGGTGGTGCCGATGATCTCTTTCAGTTCGGCGGCAGAGCCGATGCCCGGCACCTGGATCAGGATGCGGTCAAAACCCTGGCGCTGAATCGTCGGTTCGCGGGTGCCGACCTCGTCGATGCGGCGCCGGATAATCTCGAGGCTCTGCTGCATGGTGCGGTCGTCAAGCGCCTGGCGCTCGGCCTCGGACAGGGTGATGACCAGCACGTCATCCTCGCCCCGCACTTCCAGGTCCGTTGATCCGGCCCCGGTGAGAGAGACAACCGGCTGTGCCAGGGTGCGCACCAGTTCGATGGCACGATTCATGCCGGCGGGTTCGGAAATCTTGATGCGCAGTTCGCCCAAGGGGGCGTTTGGCTGCAGGCGGATGGTGCCGACCTCGTCCCGCGCATCGCGCAGCAGATCGCGGACCTCGGGCCAGAGCGATTCCATCCGCGCCTCGTAGACGTCCTGTACCTGGACCTCTGCCAGCAGGTGCGCACCACCGCGCAGGTCCAACCCCAGGTTCACCAGCCCCGAAGGCAGGTAAGAGGGCCAACCGGCGGCAAGGTCACGGTTTTCAGAGGTGTCGAACCCTGCCTCGATGGCCTTGACGGCATCGTTGTGGGTTTCGACCCGCGAATAGAATGCGTTGGGCATGGCGAGCAGCAGGCCGACCACGACGGTGGCCCAGATCAGCACGCGCTTCCAGAGATCGACCTGCAGCATGCCCGATCAGCTTTCGGCGGGTTCGGTCTTGGACAGGACCTGCGCGATGGTCTGCTTGACCACGCGCACCTTGACGCCTTCTGCCAGTTCGACCTCGATTTCCTTGTCGTCCTTGACCTTGGCAACCTTGCCGATCAGGCCGCCCTGCGTAACCACCTGGTCGCCACGGCGCAGGGCGCCCACCATCTTCTGATGTTCCTTCATCTTTTTCTGCTGCGGACGGATCAGCAGGAAATACATGATCGCGAAGATCAGGATGAGCGGAAGAAACTGGCCGATTGCGCTTGCGTCCATTGGGGATGCTCCTGTTGGAATACGGCGGGGCATCCCCCGCGAAATTTGGCCGGAACCTATGCGCGGTACTGGCCAGATGCAAGAAGGCCGGGCACCCTGCGTTGATTTGTTCATCTGCCCCATTTGTTCCGTTTCACCGCGGCGCCGGTCGCAGAGGTCCGCCCGTACAGGGCCCGACGGGTGCAACCTACCTTGCCCAGGCGCTGCGCAACGCCTACCGTGCGCCTTGCGAACAGGGCCAAAGCGAAAGGCCCGCTCATGCTGCGCATGGCTCTGACCCTGATTTTGCTCCCCCTGCCCCTTCCGGCCGGGGAGCCCTCGATCGGGCGGTTGAACACCGCCGGTTACCGCATGACCGAGATGTGCACCGCCACGCTGATCGCCCCCGACCTGGCCCTGACTGCCGCCCATTGCGTCACCCGGCCAGAGGACGGCTATCTCAAGCGGATCACGGACATGGTCTTTGTCGCTGGCTGGGACGGCGAGGAACACACCGGCGCCGCCCGCATCCGCGAGGTCCGCGTCCACCCCGAGGCCTTTGCCGAAGGCCGGTTCGACCTGCGCCATGACATTGCCGTGGTCGAACTGGAAGACAGGCTGACCCCGCCGCCGCTGGCCCTGGGCAACGCGGTCCTGCCCGGCCCCCTGACGCTGATGGGCTATCGCCGCTCACGGCCGCACAGGCTGACGGTGACACCGCTCTGCTACGGGGACGCCTATCGCGGCATCTGGCGGATCGGCTGCCGGGTGGAGCCGGGTCAAAGCGGCGGGCCGGTCATGGCGGGCGAAGGCGCGGCACGGCGCATCGTCGCGGTGATCGTCGCCGTCACCCGCGACGAAGAGGCGCTGGCCGTGCCCGTCGACGGCTGGCTGCGGCGGGAATTCGCGGCAGCGGGCCGGGATTGACACACAAGCCCCGCAGCCCCTCTACCTTCCTTAACCAAGATGGGGCATAACCCCCGCGACTCACACTACCTTCTGGAGGATACGATGCACGACATCCGCGCCATCCGCGAAAACCCCGCCGCCTGGGATGCGGCACTTTCCCGTCGCGGGGTTGATGCGATGTCGTCGCAGGTCCTCGACCTGGACCGCGCGCGCCGCGCCGCCATAACCGCCGCCGAAGAGGCGCAGGCCGAACAGAACCGCGCCTCCAAGGAAGTCGGCAAGGCAAAGGCCAGCGGCGACGAGGGTGAGTTCGAGCGGTTGCGCGCGCTTGTCGCCGCCAAAAAGGCCGAGGTCGGCGAGATGCAGGAAAAGGCCAAGGGCCTGGACGCCGAGCTGGACACCCTGCTGGCCGGCATCCCCAACCTGCCGCTCGACAGCGTCCCCGAAGGCGCCGACGAGAACGACAACGTCGAGATCAAACGCTGGGGCACGCCCCGCAGCTTCGATTTCACCCCGAAAGAGCATTTCGACCTCGACGGCGTGAAACCGGGCATGGATTTCGAGGTCGCGGCGAAACTCTCGGGCAGCCGCTTCGTCGTGCTCTCGGGCGCCGTCGCGCGCATTCACCGGGCGCTGGCGCAGTTCATGATCAACACCCATGTCGACGAGAACGGCCTGACAGAGACCTGGGCCCCCGTGCTGGTGCGCGAGGAGATGATGTATGGCACCGGCCAGCTGCCCAAGTTCGGCGAGGACAGCTACAAGACCACGAATGGCTGGTGGCTGATCCCCACTTCCGAGGTCACGCTGACCAATATCGTCAACGGGCTGATCGTGGACGAGGATTACCTGCCCCGCCGCTACACGGCGCATTCACAGTGCTTCCGCTCCGAGGCCGGCTCGGCGGGCAAGGACACCTCGGGCATGTTGCGCCAGCACCAGTTCGAGAAGGTCGAGATGGTCTCGGTCACCCATCCGGACAAGTCGCTGGAAGAACACGACCGCATGACGGCCTGCGCCGAAGGCATCCTGGAAAAGCTGGGCCTGCCCTATCGCACGGTTGTGCTCTGCACCGGAGACATGGGGTTCGGCGCGCAGAAAACCCATGACATCGAGGTCTGGCTGCCCGGTCAGGACACCTACCGCGAGATCAGCTCGGTCTCAACCTGCGGCGATTTCCAGGCCCGGCGCATGAACGCCCGTTTCCGCCCCTCTGCCGGTGGCAAGCCGGAGTTCCTGCACACGCTGAACGGCTCGGGCCTCGCGGTGGGGCGCTGCCTGATCGCGGTGCTGGAAAACGGCCAACAGGCGGACGGCTCGGTCGACCTGCCCGAGGCGCTGCATCCCTACCTTGGCGGCAAGACCCGGCTGACTGCCGAGGGTACGCTGGCATGAGCCCGACGCCCCCCTGTCCGGAGGCGGTCTCTTGACCCGCCTCTGGGCCCTTCTCTGTTTCCTGGCCGCGCTCTGTTTCGCGGCCGCGCCCTGGCTGGTGCCCGGGTTCAACGGATATGAGCCGTCGCAATTCCCCGTCGTCCTGGAAGATCCCCCGGTTCAGCCGGCGGGCTATGCCTTTGCGATCTGGGGGTTGATCTATGCCTGGCTGGTGGTCGGCACGGGCTTTGGCCTGTTTCGGCGCAGCGATGACGTGGATTGGGCACCGATGCGCCCGCCGCTTTTCGCCAGCCTCGCGGTGGGGGCGATCTGGCTGCCGGTGGCGCAATGGTCCCCGGTGCTGGCCACCTTGCTGATCTGGGTCATGCTGGGCACCGCGCTGGTTGCGCTCTGGCGGGCGGGCGACACGGACCGTTGGCTGCAACAGGGTCCGGTGGCGGTCTATGCCGGCTGGCTTTCGGCGGCGGCCTGCGTCGGCACCGGCGTGGTGATCGGCGGCTACGGCTGGATGCCGCCCACCCCGGCGGCGCTGCTGTCACTCTCGGTCTGCATGGCACTCTCGGTGACCATCCAGTACCGACTGCACCGGGCGCCGGAATACGGCATGACGGTGATCTGGGCCCTGGTCGGCGTGGTGGTGGCCAATGGCCAACCCTTCAATGCCGCCGTGACCGGGCTGGCCCTGGTGGGCATGATCGCCATCCTCGGCGTGCGCGGCACCGACACCGAGTAGCGCGCGGCGGGCCTCGCCGTTCTGGACAGGGGTCCGTCCCGGGCCTAGGCTCCGCGCATTCGTTTCAAGAGGTTTCCACCATGCGTGCCCTGCTTCTCTCCGCCTGCCTTCTCTCGCTGCCGTTTCTCCCCGGACCGCTCACCGCCCAGGAAAGCCTGCACCTCGAAGCGGGGGCCGACATCACCGGCGCCTACCGCGTCGCGGGCCGCAACCCGGATGGCTCCGCCTATACCGGCACACTGGAGATGACGGCCAACGGCGCCCAGTACCAGCTGGCCTGGACCATCGGCGGCCAGGTCTTTCGTGGCACCGGACGGATGGAGGGCCGTATCCTGACGGTTGACTGGCAGGGCGACAGCAACCCGGTGGTCTATGTCCTGATGCCCGACGGCGCCCTGCACGGCACCTGGGCCGACGGCCACGCGCTCGACCGCCTCGAACCGCTCCGCTAGCCCCCGGCACCGCCCCCACCAGAATCGTCCCTCGCCCCAGCCTGTTCCCCGGAGCCCTCACTCGCTTGAGGCCGATTAGAGCCGGACGACGCCGAGTCGCAAGGGGGCGCAGCCCCGCGCTTTGCGCGGCTTGCCCTTGCGACTCGGGGACGGCTGGCTCAGGCCCTCAAAAAGCGAGGGA
>NZ_JARAMO010000323.1:0-9215 GCF_028807275.1 Mameliella sp. AT18 | reverse complement strand
TTCTTTGGGCCGAAAATACCTCCGGGGGTTTGGGGGCAGAGCCCCCAACGCGCCCAAAAGCGAAAAGCCGCGTTTCCGCGGCTTTTCTCAACTCATCAACGCAGGGGCCGGGACTCAGTCCAGCGCCGCATCCGTGATGACATGGGTCCAGGCGCCTTCCGGCTCCTTGGTGATCACCGGGTCGGACCCGCCGGCCAAAAGCGTATCCACGGTCCGCTGGTAATCCGCCGGGTCCAGCGCGCCGTTCGATCCGGCCGTCAGCTTGGCGACCTCGCCCATCATGCGGATCTGGTGGCCCTCGGTCTGGGCGCCGGTCTCGTCATAGTCCAGCACGATCATCGCCGCGTCCTCGGGGTTCTCTTCGGCCCATTTCCAGCCTTTCATCGAGGCGGCCACGAACCGCGCCATCTTGTCGACGTACTCGGGATCCTCGAGGTTCTCCTCCAGCACATAAAGGCCGTCTTCCAGCATGGCGACGCCCTGGTCCTCGTACTTGAAGGTGATCAGCTCTTCGGGCGACACGCCCGCATCGATCACCTGCCAGTACTCGTTGTAGGTCATGGTGCTGATGCAATCCGCCTGCCGCTGCAGCAGCGGGTCGACGTTGAAGCCCTGTTTCAGCACCTCGACCGAGCCTTCGGCCTTGCCGTCGGTGGCGATGTCCAGCTGGCTCATCCAGGCGAGGAAGGGGAATTCGTTGCCGAAGAACCAGACCCCCAGCGTGCGGTTATCCAGGTCGGCGGGCGCGGAAATCCCGGCGTCCTTCCAGCAGGTCAGCATCATGCCCGAGGATTTGAACGGCTGCGCGATATTGACCAGCGGCAGGCCGTTTTCGCGGGCCGAGAGCGCCGCGGGCATCCATTCCACGATCACGTCGGCGCCGCCGCCCGCGATCACCTGCGTCGGCGCGATGTCCGGCCCGCCGGGCAGGATCGTCACGTCAAGGTCGGCCTCTTCGTAATAGCCGTTTTCCAGCGCCACGTAATAGCCCGCGAACTGCGCCTGCGTGACCCATTTCAGCTGCAGCGTGACCTCGTCCGCCGCCAGCGCGGGGCTGGCCAGCCCCAGGGCCGCAACGGCGGCGATCCATGTCTGTTTCATCTTCAGTACCTCCTTGGTGCCTAGTGTCTTGTGGCCGGTTTTGTCCGGTCCGGTTATCGGCCGCCCCGGTGCGAGGCGTGCCAGAATGTCATGCGGCGTTCGGCCAGGGCCACGAGCCCGTAGAACACCGTCCCCGAGAGCGCCGACACGAGGATGGCCGACCAGACCATCCCGAGGTCAAGCTGGCCGATGCTGGTCGAGATGCGAAAGCCAAGCCCCAGCGTCGGGCTGCCGAAGAACTCGGCAACGATGGCCCCGATCAGCGCCAGCGTCGAGCAGATCTTGAGTCCGTTGAAGACAAAGGGCAGGGCGGCGGGCAGGCGCAGCGTCCACAGCGTCTGACCCCAGGTCGCCGCATAGGTCCGCATCAGGTCGCGCTGCATCGAGGTGGTTTCCGACAGGCCGGCCACCGTGTTCACCAGCATCGGGAAATAGACCATCAGAACGACCACCGCCGCCTTGGACTGCCAGCCAAAGCCGAACCACATCACCAGGATCGGCGCCGTGCCGACGATGGGCAGGGCGGCCATGAAGTTGCCCAGCGGCAGCAACCCGCGCCGCAGGTAGTCCGAGCGGTCCACCAGCAGCGCGGTCACAAAGGCCGCGCCGCAGCCGAAGATATACCCCGACAGAGCGCCCTTGAGGATCGTCTGCACGAAATCGCCCCAAAGCGTACCAAGGTTCTCGGCAAAGCTGGCCGCGATCAGCGAGGGCGGCGGCAGGATCACGGTCGAGACCTGCATGCCCCGCACGATCAGCTCCCACATGCCCAGGATGGTCAGGCCAAAGATCAGCGGCACCGCAAGGCGCACAGCGCCGGTATCCCGCGCAGGCCCGTTCGCCAGCACGACGTTCACGCCAAAGCCCACCGCCCAGAGCAGGACTGCGAAAATCACCAGCGTCATGGCATCATCCCCATCCGGCGCAGCGTGCGCCTTTCCAGGGCCGCGATGGCATAGACCAGCAGCGCCGCCAGCGCCGCCGCCACCAAGAGCGCGGCCCAGATCTGCGCTGTCTGGCCATAGTAGCTGCCCGCCAGCATCCGCGCGCCTAGCCCGCCTTTCTGCACCGGCAGTTCCCCGACGATGGCGCCGACAAGGCTCGCCGCGATGGCGATCTTGAGCGAGGCAAAGAGGTAGGGGATGGACGACGGCAGGCGCAGTTTCGTCAGCACCGATGTGGTCGGCGCGTTATAGGTGCGCATCAGGTCCATCTGCATGGCGTCCGGGCTGCGCAGCCCCTTCACCATGCCCACGACCACCGGGAAGAAGGACAGATAGGCCGAGATCACCGCCTTGGGGATCAGCCCCTGCACCCCGATGGAATAAAGCACCACGATGATCATGGGCGCCAGCGCCACGATGGGGATGGTCTGGCTGACGATGGCCCAGGGCATCACGCTCATGTCCATGACGCGGGAATGCACGATCCCCACCGCCAGTGCCACGCCCAGCAGGGCGCCGATGAGGAACCCCAGGAAAGTGGCGTTCAGCGTCACCAGCGCGTGGTAGACCAGACTGCGGTTCGACAGCGTCCCCGACCGCACGATCCCGCGCCGCCCGTTCAGCTCCTCGTCGATGGTCGAGTCGTAAAGTTCCACCAGCACCTGATGCGGCGCGGGCAGTTTCGGACGGTCCGAGCTCCAGCTGTCCCCAAGCGCATGGGGGTTGCGAAAGACCAGCGCCCAGTTGCCCATGTCGCGCCGGTCCACGGCGGAGGGCGGGGACACCTCGACGCCCGCACGTTCCGCCGCCGTCAGCACCTCTTTGACGTTCATCGGGACGACGGCAACGTACCAGATCGCCAGGAGGGCCAGCACCATGCCCAGCACCGGCGGCAGTCGCAGCCAGCGGGGCCAACCCGTCCCAGGCCTGCCCCGGGACCTCGTGTCGCTTGCCTCAGCCATGCCGTGTCTCCCGGCGATGGCCGTGGAGGTCCCGGGTCAGGCCCGGGACGGGAATGCGCCGCGTGACCTTCATTCCTCGTACCCCGCGCGCAGCCCCTCGCGCACGCGATGCGCGATCTCGATGAATTCCGGCGTGTCGCGGATGTCCAGCGGGCGCTCCTTGGGCAGGGGGCTTTCGATCACGTCGGTGATCCGGCCCGGACGCGGGCTCATCACGACGATATGGGTCGACAGGTAGACCGCCTCGGGGATCGAGTGGGTCACGAACCCGATGGTCTTTTCCGTCTTGTCCCAGAGCTTCAGCAGTTCCTCGTTCAGCCGGTCGCGCACGATCTCATCGAGCGCGCCAAAGGGTTCGTCCATCAAGAGGATGTCTGCATCGAATGCCAGCGCCCTTGCAATTGACGCACGTTGCTGCATCCCTCCGGACAGCTGCCAAGGGAATTTCTTTTCAAAACCCGACAATTCCACAAGCTCCAGCACCCGCGCCACGCGCTCTGCCTGTTCGGCCCGGGAATAGCCCATGATCTCCAGCGGCAGCGCGATGTTGCGCCCGATGGTCCGCCAGGGGTACAGACCGGCGGCCTGAAAGACATAGCCATAGGCCCGGGCGCGCCGCGCCTCGTCCGGGGTCATGCCGTTCACCGTCAGGCTGCCCCCGGTGGGATGCTCCAGCGCCGCGATACAGCGCAGGAAGGTCGTCTTGCCACAGCCCGAGGGGCCGATGAAGCTGACGAAACTGCCCTTGGCGATGTCCAGGCTGACGTCTTTCAGCGCATGCACCGGCCCGTCATTCGTCTGAAAGGTCAGGTCGAGGTGGTCCGCCCGGATGACGGGGGCAGTGGTGGCGGTTCCCGCCTCCGGCCAGTTCTTTATTTCTTCATCGCTCAACACGCGTGATCCTTGTTTGGCGAAGCGGCAGGGCCGCTGTAGGCTGGACATTCAGGATGTTGGATACCGGGGATCTACCATGACCGACTGCAAAAAGCTGCGCCCGGGGGGCACATATGACGGCAAGCAGGGTTTTTCCTATTTCGAGGGCATCGCGAAGGAGACCGCAGGCGCGCAGGGGATCTGCATGCACCTGCTGACGGTCCCGCCGGGCGGGCGGGCCAGGGCGCATAAACATGCGACCCATGAGACCGCGATCTATGTCATTTCCGGCAGGGCGAAAATGTACTGGGGCGAGCGGCTGGAACATTGCATGGAGACGGGGCCGGGCGACATGATCTACATCCCGGCGGATGTGCCGCATCTGCCGCTGAACGACGGTGACGAACCCGCCGTGGCGGTGATCGCCCGCACCGACCCGCATGAACAGGAATCCGTGGTCCTGCTGCCCGAGCTGGAGGCGCTGGTTCCGGCCTGACGCGGGCACGCTCATTCCGGCATCTCCCAAAGAGCGGGGTCCGCGAATTCCACGCTGTTGCCCGCCGGATCCCGCACATAGACGGATCGCGGCCCGTGCGGCCAGTTGAAATCGCTTTCGATCCCGATGCCGTTATCCGTCAAGTGTGCGACCATCGCGTCCAGGTCCGCCCCTGGCACAGAGAAACACAAGTGCCCCGGTCCGCGCGCCCCATGCGGCGGCACGGGCAGGGCGCCCGGCTTGGGCGGCTGCTCCGTGGCCTCCGCGATGAAGGCCAGCACGACCGATGCGCCGCAGCGAAAGAAGACATGCCGCCCCTCGACCCGGATGATCTTTTCCAACCCCAGAATGCCGCCATAGAAGTCCTCGGTGGCGTCGAGGTCATCGACGTAGATGGCGGCCTCGAGGACGCCGGAGAGGGCGGGGGCGGTCATCGGGCCTCCCTCGGCGAAAGGAGATCTCGGCGTGCCCAAAACCGCCAAGCCAGCCAGATAATGGCCGCGACGGCCACTGGTCCAAGAAAGTACAGGTAAAACCTGTCAATCATGCCCCCCGGAGCGTCACAATTGAAAACCATTTGTCCTTCACCACCCGAACCAAGTTCCGGCGGGACGAACGTTGGCGGTTGGCTGCAGTGGATCAAGCCGGAAATGATGTTCTGAACAAGGGAACCCGCAGCCAGAACGGCAAGGCCAATCGACACCCAGACATGCAACCAGCGACGCGATGCCCACATCAAGGCCCATGCCAAGCCGACATATAGCGCCAGCGTGACCACCAAGGATATGAGCATCGCACCAAGCATCACACCCCGCTCGCCGGGATGCCGGTGCGCGTCACCGGGCGCGGCGCGGTCAGTTCCTTCCACTTCGACAGCGCCTTGTTCGTCGGCGTGCCCGGTGTCCGTTTGACGAACTCACCATGCCCTTCGCGCGACCGCAGTTCGCCGTCGTGCACGGCCAGATGGCCCCGCGTCAGGGTAAAGCGCGGCAGGCCCTTGACCTGTTTGCCCTCGAAGACGTTGTAGTCGATCGCAGACACCTGGCTGGCGGCACTGATGGTCTTTTCCTTCTCCGGGTCCCAGACCACGATATCCGCGTCAGATCCCACCCGGATCGCCCCCTTGCGCGGGTAGCAGTTCAGGATCTTGGCGATATTGGTCGAGGTCATGGCGACGAATTCCTCGGGCGTCAGCCGCCCGGTGCCCACCCCATGCGTCCAGAGCATCGGCAGCCGGTCCTCAAGCCCGCCGGTGCCGTTGGGGATCTTGGTGAAATCGCCCACGCCATAGCGTTTCTGATCGGTGGTGAAGGCGCAGTGATCCGTCGCCACGACCGACAGAGAGCCGGACATCAGCCCGTGCCACAGGCTTTCCTGGTGTTTCTGGTTGCGGAAGGGCGGCGACATCACGCGGCGCGCGGCATGGTCCCAGTCCTTGTTGAAATACTCGCTTTCATCCAGCGTCAGGTGCTGGATCAGCGGCTCGCCCCAGACGCGCTTGCCCTGCTGGCGCGCGCGCCGGATCGCCTCATGCGCCTCTTCGCAGGAGACATGCACGATATAAAGCGGCACACCGGCCATGTCCGCGATCATGATTGCGCGGTTGGCGGCCTCGCCCTCGACCTGCGGCGGGCGCGAATAGGCATGTGCCTCTGGTCCCGTGTTGCCCTCCGCCAGCAGCTTTTGCGACAGGTCCGCCACCACGTCGCCGTTCTCGGCGTGGACAAGGGCGATCCCGCCCAGCTCGCCGACGCGCTGGAAGCTGGCGAACATCTCGTCGTCCTGCACCATCAGCGCGCCCTTGTAGGCCATGAAGTGCTTGAAGGTGGTGATGCCGCGATCCTCGACGACGGTCTTCATCTCGTTGAAGATCTGCTCGCCCCACCAGGTCACCGCCATGTGGTAAGAGTAATCGCAATGCGCGCGGCCGGACTTGTTGTCCCACATCTGCAGCGCGTCCAGCAGGCCCTGGCCGTCGGGCGAGGGCAGGGCGAAATCCACCACCATCGTCGTCCCGCCGGCCAGTGCCGCCCGGGTGCCGCTGTCGAAATCATCGCTGGAGTAGGTGCCCATGAAGGGCATTTCCAGGTGCGTGTGCGGGTCAATCCCGCCCGGCATGACGTAACAGCCGGTGGCGTCCAGCTCCTCGTCGCCGGTCAGGTTCTCGCCGATCTCGGTGATGATCCCCTTCTCGACCAGCACGTCGCCCTTGTAGCTGAGATCCGCCGTGACGATGGTGCCGTTCTTGATGACTGTGCTCATGTGTTTGTCTCCCTGGTGTATCCCGCCCCGGCCCTGAGCCGGGGCCGCGCCCCGGACATCAAGGGATGGCGTGTATCATGTCCTGCCAGTTCGGGTTGAACTCGGTGATCAACTGGTCTTTCCACGCGCGTCGCCACCGTTTCAGGCGGCGTTCCCGGCGCAAGGAACTCTCGAATTCCGCGTGTTCCTCGAACCAGACCAGTGTGTGGATACCATATCGTGCCGTATGTACCGAAAGCCCGGCGCGATGTGCCGCGACGCGGTCGCGCAGGTTGGTGCTGCGGCCGATGTAGAGTGCGCCCCCCGGACGAGCGGCCATGATGTAGACGAAATGAGGCACCGGTCCTGAGTGCCGAATTTCGGTAAACAAAGGGTAAACCCCGCCCCGGCCTCCGCGCCGGGGCCTCGCCGGCTCGGAACGGCAGAAGGTCCCGGATCAAGTCCGGGACGGGGTCTCCGGTCCGCGGTGTCACTCCACAATCTCCGCCGTCTCCACCACCGCGTGGAACAGCACATCCGCCCCCGCCTTGGCCCAGTCCTTGGAAATCTCCTCGGCCTCGTTGTGGCTGAGGCCATCCACGCAGGGGCACATCACCATGGCCGTCGGCGCGACCCGGTTGATCCAGCAGGCGTCATGCCCGGCGCCAGAGATGATGTTGCGGTGCGAATAGCCCAGCCGCTCCGCCGCGTTCCGGATCGCCGCAACACAGCCCTCGTCGAAATCCACAGGGTCGAAGCCACCAACCTTCTCGAAGTCCACTTCCAGCCCCATGTGGGTGCAGATCTCCTCTGCCGCCGCCTTCAGCCGCGCCTCCATGTCCCGGATCACCGCCAGTTCGGGCGACCGGAAATCGACGGTGAACACCGCCTTGCCGGGGATCACGTTGCGCGAGTTCGGGTAGACGTCGATATGGCCCGCCGCGCCCACCGCATGCGGCGCATGGCTCAGCGCGATTTCCTCGACCTTTTCGAGGATGCGCGCCATTGCCAGCCCTGCGTTCTTGCGCATCGGCATCGGGGTCGAGCCGGTATGCGCATCCTTGCCCGTCACCGTCACCTGGGTCCACGACAGCCCCTGGCCATGCGTGACCACGCCCACGTCCACACCCTCGGCCTCGAGGATCGGCCCCTGTTCGATGTGCAGTTCGAAAAAGGCATGCATCTTGCGCGCGCCCACTTCCTCGTCGCCCTTCCAGCCGATCCGTACCAGTTCGTCGCCGAAGGACTTGCCCTCGGCATCCTCGCGCGCATAGGCCCAGTCCTGCTCATGCACCCCGGCAAAGACACCCGAGGACAGCATGGCCGGGGCAAACCGCGTGCCTTCCTCGTTGGTCCAGTTGGTCACGACGATCGGGTGTTTCGTCTTGATGTCCAGGTCATTCAGCGTCCGGATCAGTTCCAGCCCGCCCAGCACACCCAGCACCCCATCGTACTTGCCGCCGGTCGGCTGCGTGTCCAGGTGAGAACCCACGTAGACCGGCAGCGCGTCGGGGTCGGTTCCCTCGCGGCGGGCGAACATGTTGCCCATCGTGTCCAGCCCCATCGTGCAGCCGGCCTCTTCGCACCAGCGCTGGAACAGGGCGCGCCCCTCGCCATCGGCGTCGGTCAGGGTCTGGCGGTTGTTGCCCCCGGCAACCCCGGGGCCGATTTTGGCCATCTCCATCAGGCTGTCCCACAGCCGGTCGGCATTGATGGTCATGTTTGCAGCAGGTGCGGCCATGTCGTATCTCCCCGTGAAATTCCCCGTCTCTCGCGGGTGTTCCGATTTGACCAACCGGTCAAATCAACGCTACCAGAGGGAAGGAGTCAGTCAAGCGTCCTGCCGTCAATTCCGGCAGATGCTGTTAAATAGGGCAGGGGCGCGTGGCCATGATCGGAAAATCGGCATCGGGACAAAGTGGAAAAGCCGCGCCGCAGACCCGTATCCAACGGGCCAAGCGCGAGGCGATCCTCGAGGCCGGGCTGACGGTCTTTTCCGAGGCCGGGTTCCGCGGCGCCACGCTGGATCGGATCGCCAGCGAGGCGGGCCTGTCGAAACCCAACCTGCTCTACTACTACCCTTCCAAGGAGGCGATCTACGAGGCGCTTCTGCGCGGTCTGCTGGAAACCTGGCTGGACCCCCTGCAGGCCATCGACCCAATGGGCGAGCCGGTCGAGGAACTGCTTGGCTACGTGCGCCGCAAGCTGCAGATGTCGCGGGATTTCCCGCGCCAAAGCCGGCTCTTCGCCAACGAGATCGTGCAGGGCGCGCCCCGGATCATGCCCGTGCTCGAGGGCGAGCTGCGCGGCATGGTCGACAGGCTGTCGATGGTGATCGAGGGCTGGATTGCCGAGGGGCGGCTGGCGCCGGTCGACCCGCGCCACCTGATGTTCTCCGTCTGGTCGCTGACCCAGCACTATGCGGATTTCGACGTGCAGGTGCGCGCCGTGCTGAACGCGGACGACCCCTATCCCGGGGCCGAGACGCATCTCGAACTGTTGTTCCGGCGTTTGCTGACGCCCTGACGGCCCCCGAAGACCGGACAACGCATTCCGGGCCGGGCCGTTGAGGGGGCGCTGCCCCCGTCTCCCTGCGGT
>NZ_JARAMO010000322.1:0-14408 GCF_028807275.1 Mameliella sp. AT18 | reverse complement strand
CGGAGGTTCGAATCCTCTCACTCCGACCAATATGACCATCCAGTTTATCGGGGCCCTCGTGGGCCCCTTTTCGTTTCGGGCGAGCGCGACGCGGCATCCCGCCGCCAGGCGGCAGGCCCGCTGGCGACCTCTTGCGATCACCGTTAATTCGAATATACATGAAATATGGAAAAGATGGATGCCATTGCGACGCTGTCCGCCCTGGCGCATGACGCCCGGATCGACGTGTTCCGCCTGCTGGTCAATGCCGGGCCCGACGGCGTGACCGCGGGCCAGATCGCGGACCGGTTGAACATCCGACCCAACACCCTGTCCAACAATCTCAACATCCTGTCCGGGGCGGGCCTTGTGCGGTCCCTGCGCGAGGGGCGGTCGGTGCGCTATTTCGCGAATTTCGATGCGATGCGCGGTCTGTTGTCCTTCCTGATGCAGGACTGCTGCGGCGGTCGGCCCGACCTCTGCCAACCGATCCTGGACCGGATCACCTGTGCGCCGACGGCGCCAGCCGACATGGAGCCTGACTAATGACCGAAACAACCGCGGATCCCGTGATGGGCACCTTTGAACGCTATCTCAGCCTCTGGGTGGCGCTGGCCATGCTGGTGGGCCTGGGCATCGGCGTGATGGCGCCCGGCCTGGTGCAGGCCATCGCGGCGGCCGAGGTCGCAAGCATCAACCTGGTTGTGGCGGTGCTGATCTGGGCGATGGTCTACCCGATGATGGTCGGCGTGGATTTCGGCGCGATTTCCGGCGTGGCGCGGCAGCCCAAGGGGCTGATCGTGACGCTGGCGGTCAACTGGCTGATCAAGCCCTTCACGATGGCGCTGATGGCGGTTCTGTTCTTCGACCATGTCTTTGCCCCCTGGATCGCGCCCGAAGATGCCGCGCAATACACCGCCGGTCTGATCCTGCTGGGGGCGGCGCCCTGTACCGCGATGGTCTTTGTCTGGTCACAGCTGACCCGGGGCGATGCGACCTACACGCTGGTGCAGGTGTCGGTCAACGACATCATCATGGTCTTTGCCTTTGCGCCCATCGTCGCCTTCCTGCTGGGCGTGACAGAGATTTCCGTGCCCTGGGAAACGCTGGTTCTGGCAACGGTGCTGTACGTGGTCTTGCCGCTGATCGCAGGCCTGCTGACCCGGCGGGCATTGGGCAGCCAGCAAGCGGTCGAGAGGTTCACCGCAAGGGTCAAACCCTGGTCGGTCGTCGGGCTGATCGCCACGGTCGCCATTCTCTTTGGCCTGCAAGGAGAGGTGATCCTGGCCCGGCCGCTGGTCATCGTCCTGATTGCCGTGCCGATCCTTGTGCAGAGCTATGGCATCTTCGCGCTGGCCTATGGCGCGGCCTATGCGCTGAAGGTGCCGCACCAGATTGCGGCACCCTGCGCGATGATCGGTACGTCGAACTTCTTCGAACTCGCCGTGGCCGTCGCCATCAGCCTCTTTGGCCTCAATTCGGGCGCTGCGCTGGCGACGGTCGTCGGCGTGCTGGTCGAGGTGCCGGTGATGTTGTCTCTGGTGGCCTTTGCCAACCGCACGCGCGCGCGGTTCCCCGCAGCCTGAACCTAGATCGAGGCGGTGATGCCGCCATCGACATACAGCGTGTGCCCGTTGACAAAGCTGGAGGCATCCGAGGACAGGAAGACACAGGCGCCCACCAGTTCCTCGACCTTGCCCCAGCGGCCCGCGGGGGTGCGTTTTTCCAGCCAGGCGGAGAACTCTGGATCGTTGACCAGCGCCTCGTTCAGCGGCGTGTCGAAATAACCCGGCGCGATGGCGTTGCATTGCAGCCCGTGGCGGGCCCAGTCGGTCGCCATGCCCTTGGTAAGGTTGCCGACCGCGCCCTTGGTCGTGGTGTAGGGCGCGATGCCCGGGCGGGCCAGCGCGGTCTGGACAGAGGCGATGTTGATGATCTTGCCACGTCCGCGCCCGATCATGTGCCGCGCGCAGGCCTGGCCGACGTGAAAGACGCTGGCAACATTGGTCTGCAGCAGCTTTTCGAACATCTCGGCCGGGAAGTCCTCCAGCGGGGTGCGGTACTGCATGCCCGCGTTGTTCACCAGGATGTCGATGGCGCCATGCGCGGCCTCGAACCCGTCGATGGCCTTGCGCACGGCATCATGATCTGTGGCATCGAAGGCAAGTTCATGGACCGTTGCGCCGGTGCCGCGCAGGCTCTCGGCGGCCTTGGCCAGCTTGCCCGCGTCGCGCCCGTTCAGGACGATCTCGGCCCCGGCCTCGGCCAGGCCGCGCGCAAGGGCATATCCGATCCCCTGCGAAGATCCGGTGACAAGCGCGCGTCGGTCGGCAAGCGAGAAAAGCTGGGACATTGGGTCTCCTCCGGTCGTGTTTCGGGCGATAGCGCGCGGTTCGGGCCGTGTTGTCAACCCGCGCGGGGCTTGCATCCTTGGTCAGGGCAGGGTCATTGAAGGGGCCGGACCATGTCCGGCGCCGGGATCGGAAGGGAGCAGGGACCATGCCGACAGATGCACTCTCGTGGATTGCCGTGGACTGGGGGACCTCGCGGTTGCGGGTCTGGCCGATGGACGCCGATGATCGCCCGCTGGAACTGATCGAATCGGACAAGGGCATGTCGCGCCTGACGCCCGACGCTTTCGAGCCGACACTGCTGGACCTCCTGGGCGACCGTTTGCCCGATACGACGGTGCCGGTGATGATCTGCGGCATGGCGGGCGCCCGGCAGGGCTGGGCCGAGGCGCCCTATGCTGCTGTTCCCTGCGAGCCGCCGGTTCGGGGTATCCGCCCGCCTGTGCAGGATGCGCGCCTGTCGGTGCAGATCCTGCCCGGTGTCCAGCAGGACCGCCCGGCCGACGTAATGCGCGGAGAGGAAACCCAGATCGCCGGGTTCCTGGTGCAGGAACCGCGCTTTGACGGTGTTCTGTGCCTGCCGGGAACGCATACGAAATGGGCTCACATCAGCGCCCGAGAGATCGTGTCCTTTCGGACCTTCATGACCGGCGAGCTTTTTGCCCTGCTGAGCAGCCAGTCGGTCCTGCGCCACACGATGACCGAAGACGGCTGGGATGCAGAGGTCTTTGCCAGCGCGGTGAGCGATTCGCTGTCCCGGCCCGCGGGTCTTGCCGCCTCGCTGTTCACCCTGCGCGCCGACGCGCTGTTGCACGGGACCGGATCGGCGGCGTCCCGCGCGCGCCTGTCGGGCCTTCTGATCGGGGCCGAACTGGCCGCCGCGCGGCCCTACTGGCTGGGGCAAGAGGTGGTGATCCTGGGCGAGGACGCGCTTGCCACGGCCTATGCCACGGCGCTTGAACCGCAGGGCGTGCAGCCTCGTCTGCTGCCCGCCGGTGACATCACGCTGGCCGGTCTGACCGCCGCTTATCACCAGATGAAAGACCCGACATGACCAGAGAGCTTATCGCCATCCTGCGCGGCCTGACCCCCGACGAGGCCGCCCCCGTCACCGAGGCGCTGATAGCCGCCGGGATCACCAAGATCGAGGTGCCGCTGAATTCGCCCGACCCGTTCGACAGCATCCGGCGGATGATCACCCATGCCGGCGACACTGCGCTGATCGGCGCCGGCACGGTGCTGGACCCGGTCGAGGTCGGTCAACTGGCCGCACTGGGGGCGGGCATGGTGGTCTCGCCCGATTGCAATCCTCGCGTGATCGTGGCGGCCAAGTCGGCGGGGCTGTTGTCCTATCCGGGTGTCTTCACCGCGACAGAGGCTTTCACCGCGCTGCGCAACGGCGCCGACGGGCTGAAGTTCTTTCCCGCGTTCAAGCTGGGTCTTGACGGGTTCTCGGCGCTCAAGGCGGTGCTGCCGGCAGAGGCTGCGACCTATGCCGTGGGCGGCGTCGGCCCAGAGGATTTCGCCGACTGGCAAAAGGCCGGGATCACCGGTTTCGGCATCGGATCGAGCCTGTACAAGCCAGGACGCACTGCCGGCGACGTCAAGGCGCGGGCCGAGGACCTGGTGGCTGCCTACGATGCCGCCTTTGGCTGAGGCTTGACAGCCGCGGCGCGACATGTACGTTATAACATAACGAAACGGGTGACGCGTCTTCGCCCCAATTGGAATGCCCTACCGCCTGATGCCGTCCTTGTCCCCCGAACCCGTGAATGGAAGCGCCCGGCCTGAACATGGGGTCAACCGGTCAAGCGGCGCGCATGGCGTGGCGGACTGATGGCGTTGCCCCTGGAAATCAAGGACCTCGAGGTGCGGGCGGGCATCCGGACCCTGCTGAAAGTTGGGGATCTTTCCGCCCCTGCCGGCGCACTGATCGGCATACGGGGGCCTTCCGGTGCCGGGAAATCGACGTTCCTGCACGCGCTCAGCGGGTTGATCGAGGTGCGTGGACGCCTGTGCTGGGGAGAGGTGGACCTGGCCCGCCTGCGGCCCGAACGAAGAACCGCCTTTCGCGCGCAAAACATGGGTCTGATCTTTCAGGACTTCCTGTTGTTCGAGGAACTGTCGCCGCAGGCCAACGCGGGGCTTTCCGGGCTTTTCAGGACGCGCCATGACCGAGCGCCAATCGCCACCCGTGCCGCCGAGGCGCTGGCCCGTCTGGGAGTGCCGCAGGGCAACCGCAAGGTCGGGTCCTTTTCCGGGGGTGAGCGGCAAAGGGTTGCCATCGCCCGCGCCCTGGCGACCGATCCGGGCTTGTTGCTGGCCGATGAACCGACCGCGAGCCTGGACCGGCGGGCCGCCGATGCCTTGATCGAAGATCTGACCGGCCTGGCGCGTGCCGGCGGCAAGACCCTGATCGCGGTGAGCCACGATGCCCATCTGCTCGAACGGTTGGACCGTGTGCTGACCATCGAGGACGGGAAAGTCACAGACGATACCGGGGTGCAGGCCGCATGAGGGACAGTTGGGACAGCCTGCCGGTCCTCGCGCAGGACCTGATCATCGCCGGGGCGCTCTTGCTGCCCTTGCTGGTGATCGGGGGCATCCTGATGCGCGGGTTTCGGCCCCTGCCGCTGGTCCGCGCGCTGATGTGGCGGTTTCGCTGGGCCAACCTGCTGTTCGTCCTGCTGATCGCGGTGTCGACCGGCATGGGCATCGGGCTGATCGCGCAGGAGCGCGGGCTGCGCACCGGCAGCGCCCAGGCGGCGGAGAAATTCGACTTGGTAGTGACGGCGCCGGGGTCGGAGCTGACCATGATGCTGGCGGCGGTCTTTCTGCAGCCCAGTGCCGTGCCGCTGCTGGACGGGGCGGCCTATGACCGGATCGCCAACCACCCGCAGGTGCAGATCGCGGCGCCCATCGCCTTCGGGGACAGCCACGATGGCGCACCGGTCGTCGGCACCATCGCGGAGTTTGTCACCTACCTCAGTGACGGCCAGATCGAGGGGCGGATATTCGCCCGGTCCGGAGAGGCCGTGGTGGGGGCGGCCATCGACCTGCGAATCGGTGATCGCTTCACGCCGGCCCACGGTCGGGGCAGCGGCGCCGATGCCGAGGCCCATGAAGGTGTCGGGATCGAGGTGGTCGGACGCATGGCGCGCAGTGGCTCTCCCTGGGATCGGGCCATCCTGATCCCAGTCGAAACCGTCTGGGAGGTTCACGGCCTGGCCAATGGCCACCGCTTCGAAGAAGGTGACAGGATCGGCCCGCCCTTCACCCCCGAGTTGTTCCCCGGCACCCCGGCGGTGATCGTCCATGCCGGCGAACTCTGGGCCAATTACGCGCTGCGCTCGGAATTCACCGTGGGCGGCGAGACGATGGCCTTTTTTCCGGGCACCGTGCTGGCCGATCTTTATCGGGTCATGGGGGATGTGCGGCAGGCCATGTCTGTCATGTCCATCGTGACCCAGGTGCTTGTGGCGGCCTCTGTCCTGTTGGGGCTGTTCATCCTCACGCGCCTTTTCCAGCGGCAGCTGGCCATGCTGCGGGCGCTGGGGGCGCCGCGCCGTTTTGTCATGGCGGTGGTCTGGGGCTATGGCGTCACGCTGCTGGTGGCGGGAACGATGCTTGGGCTGGCGTTCGGCTATGCCGCGGCTCTGGTCCTGTCGCGGATCGTGACGCACAGGACCGATGTCCTGGTGACGGCCACGATCACCTGGGCCGAGGTGAACCTGGCGCTGGGCTTTCTGTCGGCCATGTCCGTCTTGTCTCTTGTTCCGGCGCTTGTCGTTCTGACGCGCCCTGTTGTGGAGAACCTACGCCAATGAAACATCTGCTTGCCGCGCTCTTGCTGATGACCACCCCGGTTCTGGCCGAAGAGGGGCATGATCACGACGAACCGGCCCATGCCTTCGAGATCGGGGGACTGGAAATCCTGCATCCCTGGACCAATGCCACCGATCAAGATCATGCGCTGCTGTTCATGGACCTGCACAATGCGGGCACGGCCCGGGTCGAGATCCTGGGCGCCCGGCTGGGCAGCGGGCTGGAAGGGCACTTGGTGGGCTTTCGCATGAAGGACGGCGAGATGGGATTCGAGTCCCTGCCGCCGATCCCGGTGGCCCCGGGCCGGCAACTGGCGCTGGAGCCGGACGGACTGGCGATCCGCTTTGACGGGCTGCAAGCGGTGCTGGAAGAAGGTCACCACTGGGAGGTGATCCTGCTGACCTCGGCCGGAGAGCTGGAGATCGACGTCGTGATCGAGGCCCAAGACGCGCGCCAGCACGGCCACGCGGGGCATTCGCACTAGGGTTTCCCGTAGGGCCGGGCGCACAGGCCCGGTGCTGCGCGCCTTGAGGACCGTTCAGGGAGTTTTTCCAGAGCAAACCCGGGGATTGCGTGACCTTGGGCCGATACGCGCTGTATACTTTAGGTATGCAAGCCGTGTTGAAGGACTCTGGGGAGGAACGCGATGACCGCCAGCCCAAAGGAAATCTGCCGCGAGGCGCTGCGAGAGCGGATCCTGTTGCAGGACCTCGCCCCGGGCACAGAGCTGGACGAGGGCCGGATTGCCGCCGACTACGGCCTGTCCCGTACCCCGCTGCGCGAGATTTTCCAGGTGCTGGCGGGTGAGGGATACCTGCGGTTGGAGGCGAACCGCGGCGCGCGGGTGGTCTCGCTGGAGATTGCCACGGTGCGCGCGTTCCTGCAGACCGCACCGCTGATCCTGGCCACGGCTGCGCGGCTGGCGGCGGAGGTCCGTGGCGGCGCGGGGCTGGAGCCGCTGAAGGCGGCGCAACTGCGGTTCCAACAGGCACTGGAGGGCGGGGACGACGGGGCGGCGGCTCTTGCGGATCATGGGTTTCACACGCAGCTCGGCGAGATGGCGGCAAACCCCTACATGCTGCCCGCGCTGAACCGGGTGCTGATCGACCAGACGCGCCTGAGCCGGGGGGTCTTTAGCCCCGGCTCCAAGAAGGAACGCAAGCTGGTCAAGAAGGCCGTGCAGCAGCACGAGGCCCTGATCGCCGCAATCGAAAGCGGCGCGGCGGACCAAGCCGCCGACCTGGCCTTGCAACACTGGGAGCTGTCGCGTGGCCATATGGAGGGTTTCCTGCGCCCCGACCCGCTGCCGATGGTGCCGGTGGCGCAGGCAGAGAGCACGGCCTAGCTGCCCTCGGCCAGGTCCTTGAGGATCGGGCAATCGGGCCGGTTGTCGCCGTGGCACGCGTTGACCAGCGTCGCCAGCGTGTCGCGCATCCCCTGCAGCTGGGCGATCTTTTCGTCGATGCGGGTCAGGTGTTCCTCGGCCACGCGTTTGACGTCGGCGCTGGCGCGGTGATCGTCCTGGTAGAGGCCGACCAGTACGCGGCAATCCTCGATCGAGAATCCCAGCGCGCGGGCGCGCGCCAGGAAGGCCAGCTTGTGCAGGTCGCTTTCGCGGAAGGCGCGGTAGCCGTTGGCATCGCGCGGCGGTTTGACCAGGCCGATGTCCTCGTAATAGCGGATCGTTTTGGCCGGCAGTCCGGCGCGTTCCGCGACCTCTCCGATGTTCATGCCGTCACCTCGCGGGTACGGGGTGCCGGGGCGGTGGCAGGGGCGTCGCTTAGCGCCCCTTTCAGCCCGCGCAGACGCAGCGCGTTGGTCAGGACAAAGACCGAGGAGAGCGCCATCGCCCCCGCCGCCAGCATGGGCGACAGCATCATGCCAGTGAGCGGGTAGAGCAGGCCCGCCGCCACCGGGATCAGCGCCACGTTATAGCCGAAGGCCCAGACCAGGTTCTGCCGGATGTTGCGCATCACCGCGCGGCTGACATGAACCGCGTTGACGGCCCCTGCGACGGCGCCGGAGGACAGCACCACGTCGGCGCTTTCGATGGCGACATCGGTGCCGGTGCCGATGGCGAGGCCGACATCGGCCTCGGCCAGCGCGGGCGCGTCGTTGATGCCGTCCCCGACAAAGACCACCGGGCCAAAACGTTCGCGCAGGGCGCGCACGGCGTCCAGCTTGCCCTCGGGCAGGACTTCGGCCTCGATCTGGTCGATGCCCAGGTCCGCGCCGATGGCCTCGGCCACGGGCCGCGCATCGCCCGAGATCATGGCGACGCGCAAGCCCGCCTGTTTCAGGGCGTCCACCGCGGCGCGCGCGCCCGGCTTGATCCGGTCGGCCACCGCGAAGGCGCCCGCCAGGGTGCCGTCCACGGCAACCAGCACCGGGGTCTGTGCGGCACGTTCCATCTGGTGCAGCGTGTCGAACAGGGTGGTCACGTCGATGTTTTCGCGTGCCATCAGCCGGGCGTTGCCGACCAGGACGCTCTGCCCCTCGACCCGGGCGCGCAACCCGTGGCCGGGGATAGCCTCGACCTCTTCGGGGGTCGGGGCGGCGCCTGCGGCCTGTTCCAGCGCCCGGGCGATGGGATGCTCCGATCCCTGTTCGGCACTGGCGGCCAGGCGCAGGACGGTTTCGGCGTCAAAGCCCGGTGCGGTCTCTCGCCGGACCAGTGCCGGGCGGCCCTCTGTCAGGGTGCCGGTCTTGTCAAAGGCGATCACCTTGGCGCCGTCCAGCCGTTGCAGCGCCTCGCCCTTGCGAAACAGGATCCCCAGTTCGGCGGCACGGCCCGTGCCCACCATGATCGAGACCGGCGTGGCAAGACCCATCGCGCAGGGGCAGGCGATGATGAGGACAGAAACGGCGGCGACCAGCGCAAAGGTCAGGCCGGGACCGAAGATCAGCCAGGCCAGAACCGTCACGGCGGCGATGACCAGAACGGCAGGCACGAACCACAGCACCACCTTGTCGGCCAGCGCCTGGATCGGCAGCCGGGCGCCCTGGGCCTGTTCCACCATCGAGACGATGCGCGACAGGACCGTGTCGGCGCCCACCGCCTCGGCCCGCACGCGCAGGGCGCCGGCGCCGTTGACCGTACCGCCGATGACCTGCGCGCCTTCTGATTTCTCGACCGGGGCGGGTTCTCCCGTGACCATGCTTTCCTCGACAAAGGAGCGGCCAGAGATCACGATACCATCCGTGGCGATGCGCTCGCCGGGGCGCACCTGCAGGATGTCGCCCTTCTGCAGTTCGGAAAACGGGATTTCCTCGGTCCCGACCGCACGTTCGACGCGGGCCATGTCGGGCCGCAGGTCCAGCAGGTGGCGGATGGCGGCGCCGGTGCGGCCCTTGGCGCGCGCCTCCAGCCAGCGCCCCATGAGGATCAGCGTGACGATGACTGCTGCCGCCTCGAAATAGACGGCGCGGGCGGTTTCCGGCAACACCGCCGGGGCAAAGAGCGCGACCGAGGAATAGCCCCAGGCGGCCAGAGTCCCCAGCGCCACCAGAGAGTTCATGTCCGGCGCCCCCTTGGCCAGCAGCGGCAGGCCGATCCGGTAGAACCGGCGGCCCGGCCCGACCAGAACCAGCGTCGTCAGCACGAATTGCACCGTCCACCACAGGGTTTGCCCCAGTGTGGCGTCGATCCAGTGATGCAGCGCGGGGATCATGTGCCCGCCCATGACACCCAGGAAGACGGGCAGGGTCAGCGCGCCCGCGATCAGGGTCTGACGTTTCAGCGCCGCAGCCTCCTCGGCCTGTCGGGCGGTGGCGTCCGGGGGTTCGTCGCCGTCCATCGGCGTGGCCGGATAGCCCGCGGCTGTCACGGCCTCGGCCAGGGTCTGGGGATCGACGCTGCCCGCCAGAACCAGCGCTTCGGCGGTCTGGGCGGTCAGGTTCACGCGCGCCTCCAGTACGCCCGGCAAAGCGGAGAGCGCCTTTTCCACGCGGCCCACGCAAGAGGCACAGCTCATGCCTTCGATGGCCAGGCGGATGCGCTGTTCTGCAGCGGGATAGCCGGCTGTCTTCAGCGCGTCGCGCAGATCCCCGGCCTCTGTGTTGGTTTGAACCGTGGCCATACGGTTGGCGAGATTGACGTTTGCCTCGGTCACGCCCTCGACGCCTTCCAGCGCCCGCGTGGCCCGCCCGGCACATCCGCCGCAGGTCATTCCGGTTACTTCGAATCGCAATTGTGTCATGGCTTGTGCCTCCTGCGACCGGATATGGGGGTTCCAGTCATGGGAAGGTAAAGACCCGATGCGAAATTTTTTCCGGGCTCAGCCCAGTCCGGTTTCCTGCGCGATCTGCGCGCGCGACTTGCGCGCCCGTTCGGTGGCGGATTTCAACTGTCCGCAGGCCGCCATGATGTCCTCGCCTCGCGGCGTGCGGATCGGAGAGGCATAACCGGCCTTGTATATGATATCGGCGAATTTCTCGATCCGCGACCAGTCGCTGCGCTGGTAGGGCGAGCCGGGCCATTCGTTGAAGGGGATCAGGTTGATCTTGGCCGGGATGCCCTTGATCAGCTTCACCAGCCGGCGCGCGTCTTCGTCGGTGTCGTTCACGTCCTTCAGCATCACGTATTCAAAGGTGATGCGTTCCGAGTTCGACAGGCGCGGGTATTCGCGCAGCGCGGTCAGCAGCGTCTCGATGTTCCAGCGCTTGTTGATCGGCACCAGCTTGTCGCGCACCTCGTCCGTGGTGGCGTGAAAGCTGACCGCCAGCTGACAGCCGATTTCCTCGGCGGCGCGGGCGATCTCGGGCACGACGCCGGATGTGGACAGGGTGATGCGGCGGCGGGACAGGGCGATGCCTTCGCCGTCCATCGCGATCTTCATCGCGTCGCGCACGCCCTCGAAATTATACAGCGGCTCACCCATGCCCATCAGGACAATGTTCGACAACAGGCGCGGGCCGCTCTCGCCGGTGCCGGTGCCGGGTTCGGGCCATTCGTCCAGGTCATCGCGCGCCAGCATGATCTGGCCGACGATTTCACCCGCCGTCAGGTTGCGAACCAGCTTTTGCGTGCCGGTATGGCAAAAGGAACAGGTCAGCGTGCAGCCCACCTGCGAGGAAATGCACAGCGTGCCGCGATCTTCCTCGGGGATATAGACGACCTCGACCTCGTGCCCGCCGGCGATGCGGACAAGGTACTTGCGCGTGCCATCCGCCGAAACCTGGCGCGAGACCATCTCGGGCAGCGAGATCACGAAATTCTCGGCCAGCAGCGCGCGATAGGGTTTGGCCAGGTTGGTCATGGCGTCGAAATCGCGCACGCCCCAGTGGTACAGCCACTGCCAGACCTGGTTCACCCGCATCTTGACCTGCTTTTCCGGTGTACCGGCGGCCAGCAGCGCCTCGCGCAGTTGCGGGCGGGTCAATCCGATGATGTTCATCGGTCCCTCCGGCAGCTTGCGGGGGATGGTCAAGAGATCCTGGGTGATGGGCGTCGTCGCAGTCATGCGAAAAGGCTCCTGTCTGGCGCGAAGCCCGCCGTATACAGGATTCGCGGGCAAAGCCAAAGGGCCGAATGACATCCGTCACGCGGCCCCTGTTTCTTCTTGGTCCAAATACCCGGGAACGGCCCTGTGCCGTTCGGCCCCGATCAGGAGCAGCGCGCCTCGGCGTCCTCGAAGGCGGCGGTGAACCCAAGCAGCGAGAAGGTGTCCTTGGTTGCGGTCCCGCGCGAAGAGACCGCGGACACGACGGCGTCGGCGCCCCGTTTCATCGCGGTGATGATGCGGGTGTCGTCCTGCGGCGTGGCCGGCCAGGCCCATTCGCCCTCGGTGTAAAGCTCGAACTCGCTGTCGCCGATCACCACGTTGACGGTCGACCCGTCCGCGAAGGGATAGCCGCCGGTAAAGGCGACCTGGCCGCTGACCCCTGCCTCGGGGCGGAAGAAGACCATCAACAGGATCTCGCCCCGCGTGACGGCGACCACGCGACCGTCCTTGGTGTTGACGCTTTCCTTGTAGGTGGTCACGGCCCAGCATTCGCGGGGCGTTTCCTCTTCGAACACCGACCAGTCGGTCATCGCGTCCACGCGCGCCGTACTGCTATCCTGCGCGCCTGCTGCCGTCGCGCTCAGCACAAGGGCGAGCGCGCCCAATCCCCGACCCAGACCTGACATCATTCCTGCAGCCTCCAGCTGTCTCTACCTCGACTTACGTACAGGGCCTTGAATGTCCCGGATGGCCCGCGCACGAAAGGGTTTTTATCTCGACGGCGGGACAATAGCCTGAAAGAAGTCGGGCGTAAAAGCCCCGGTGGCAGATTATCGCTCAACTGTTGGAGGTCATTCATGACAGCGGTTCCCCTGGTCGAGGTTCATCGCGGCCCCGTGATCGAAAGCTGGCATTCCGGGCACGCCGTGGTCTGTGACACCACGGGCGGAATTGTCGATGCCTGGGGTGATCCCGAAGCGGTGATCCTGCCGCGCAGTTCGGCCAAGATGCTGCAGGCGCTGCCCTTGGTCTCTTCGGGCGCGGCACGGGCGGCCGGATTGGGGAGCGAGCGGCTGGCGCTGGCCTGTGCCTCGCACAACGGGGCGCCGTTGCATGCGCGGCTGGTGGGCGACTGGTTGGCCGAACGGGGCCTGACCGAGGATGACCTGCTGTGCGGGCCTCAGCCTTCGCGGGACAAGGAGTTGCGGTTCTCGATGATCCGCGACGGGGAAAAGCCGGGGCGCGTGCTGAACAACTGTTCCGGCAAGCACACCGGCTTTCTGACGCTGACGCAACACCTGAAGGCGGGGCCGGATTACGTCGATCCCGCGCACCCGGTGCAGATGGCCTGCCGCGAAGCCTTTGAGGAGGTGACGGGCGAGACCAGCCCGGGGTTCGGCATCGACGGCTGTTCGGCCCCGAACTTCGCCACCACGATGACGGGCATGGCGCGCGCTATGGCGTTCTTTGCGGGCGCCGCCGGGCGCGGCGATGCCCAGTCGCGGGCGGCGGCGGACCTGGTCGAGGCGATGATCGCCCATCCGGTGCTGGTCGCCGGTGAGGGGCGCGCCTGTACCTTGCTGATGCAGGCCGCGAAAGAGCCGGTGGCGCTGAAGACCGGGGCAGAAGGTTATTTCATCGCCATCCTGCCCGCGCGCGGCCTGGGCGTGGCGGTCAAGATCGCGGACGGGGCGACACGCGCCTCGGAATGCGTGATCGCGGCGCTGATGGTGCGGCTGGGGGTGTTGGACGCGGACCACCCTGATGTGGCGCGCTTCCTGAACCCGCCGATTCGCAATTGGGACGGGCTGGTGACCGGCGAAATCCGCCCCGTGGCGGGGCTGGTCAGGCAGTGACGAATTCGCCCCTGGCATAGCCCTGCAGGTAGAGCAGCGCGGTCAGGTCGCCGTGGTTGACCCTCAGGTCGCTCTGCGCCTGGACCGAGGGTTTCGCGTGCAGCGCCACGCCCAGCCCGGCGCGGGTCAGCATGCCCAGGTCATTGGCGCCGTCACCCACGGCGATCACGTCACAGGCGGAAATATCCAACCGGGCGGTGATCTCGTCCAGTGCCTGTACCTTGGCCTCACGGCCCAGGATCGGGTGGCCGACCTCTCCGGTCAGTTCACCGTTCTCGATCAACAGCGTGTTGGCGCGGTTCTCGTCAAAGCCCAGCAGCGCCGAAACCCGTGTGGTGAAGGCGGTGAACCCGCCCGAGACCAGCACGCAATGCCCGCCCGCCGCGTGCATCGTTGCCAGCAGGGTCTTGCCGCCGGGCATCAGCGTGATGCGGCTCTCGACCACCTTGTCGATGACGCTTTCCGGCAGGCCCTTCAGCAGGGCGACCCGTTCGATCAGCGCGCCTTCGAAATCCAGCTCGCCGTTCATGGCGCGGGCGGTGATCTCTTTCACATGGGCGCCGACGCCGGCCTCTTCGGCCAGTTCGTCGATACATTCCTGCTGGATCATGGTGCTGTCCATGTCGGCCAGCAGCATCCGCTTGCGCCGGTTTGCCTCGGTCAGGACGTTCAGGTCGGCCATCTCCGCGATGGAGGCGCGGATCTCGTCGAGGTTGCCGGGTGTTGTCTCCAACGGGAATTCGGCGGCCTCGTCCGGGGAAAGCCAGCTCACCGTGCCGCCCCCCAGCGCGTTGCGCAGGCTGTCGACCAGCGCCGGGTCGAGCTGGCCGGGTTTGGCGATGAGAGAGGCGATCTGCATGGGGCTTTGTCCTTTGCTGCGCGGTGTGCTTTTGGCATGGCGCTGCGCGGTTGGCCAGTGGGGGTAGGGGGCGCTGCCCCCGTCTCCCTGCGGT